>PGXP01000101.1 GCA_002839205.1 Spirochaetae bacterium HGW-Spirochaetae-9 | reverse complement strand
CCGAAGGTACGACAATAATACTACCCTCCAATTCTGATCTCCTTAAGTACTTAAATCCGGCTGGTGTGCCATGAGGGTGATGGAAGCAATCATAATGAACTACGGATGCTGGAGGTTGTGGTGATAAACAATGAGATCCCTGAATCGGAAAAGACCAACGAGTCTCCAGATAAAAAGCAGAACAAGAACCATGAGACCAGGTTCCGGCAAAGTATAGGGATGAGTATTGGCAAGCTTATTAACCGGTTTTGTGTATTTTTGAAATCTTTTCTCTTGGACGAGGACAATTCCGCTCGGCGTGACCTTCACGAGGCTTTCAATCATATCAACACAAGAAAAGTGCTTTGGGGATTTGTCGGATTGGCCGGCACGCTTTATATGCTGTCAGGTGTCTATACGGTTCAACCGGGTGAGATAGCAGTCGTGCGTACTCTGGGGAAAATCTCGAATGCCGCGGTTGTGGAGGGGCTCCATTATCGACTTCCTTGGCCTATGGGGAAGGAGGATGTCGTGAATATCACCGAGGTCCGCAGAGAGACCATAGGTCTTGAGCGGGAGGAGCCCGATCATCCCGATCATCCCGATGGACCGGGCAAGATACAGGTCCTGAGCGGAGACACGAATATCGTGGATTACGTGGTCGTCGTTCAGTACAAGGTGAAAGACCCTGTCACATATTTGTTCAACACCAATATCGCCCAATACCAGCTTGTACGAGATTCGATCCGGGCATCGGTTACCAAGCTCAGTGCTTCGATCCCTGTGGATGACATTCTGGTGGCCAAGCGCCAGGCGATGCTCGAGGCTTTAAAGTCGGATATGCAGGGTTTGCTCGAGACGTACAAGAGCGGAATACAAGTTGTGAGCGTCAATTTCCAGAAAGCCTATCCCCCTGACGACGTGGCGGATGCCTTCCAGGACGTCCAAAGCGCCAAGGAAGACAAGGAAAAGGCGATCAACCAGGCTCTTGGGTATCAGAATAGCGTATTGCCTGAGGCCAGAGGACAGGCCTCACGAATCAAAGCCGAAGCGGATGCCTATGCACAGGCAGTGGTTGATTCGGCGCGGGGCTCGGCGTCCTCCTTTGAAGGGCTGCTTGCCCAGTACAGGAAAGACAATCGAATCTACGGAGAAGACGTGACCCGATTCAGGCTATATCTGGAAACCATGGAAAGGATCATGAAGCGCGTAAAAACCTATGTCGTCGAGAAAGGCGGCAAGGCCGATCTTCGGATGCTCGATGCTGGATCCGCGATTCAGGCGAGTCCTCCGGCAGGAGGATTGCGGTGAGTCCTGATGCTTCGGAGGAGCATGCTCAGGATTCTGGGCAGCCAGCGGAAAAGCCCGGACCCCAATCGGCAGAACAAGAAGTCGCTCAACCGATTGAACCCAGAAAAGGCGCTCAGGGAAGGCGGAAATGGCTTATCACCCTAGGTATGCTGCTGATCGTAGCGGTCTCTGGAATTGTAATGTTTCGGGAAGGATTATTCTCTCCTCGACCTCCCGCCCCTGATGTCGCTGCGACGTTCTCTGGTGGAAGAATCACTGTCATGGACATCCACAACCACCTTGCTCTCTTAGCCAAACAAGCGGGAGGCCAGAAACCCCAGGCCAGTCTCGAACTCTTGAGGGGGGTAGCTGAGGAAATGGTCGCCGATGAGATCGTGCGGCGATGGGGGAAGGACAGGAAGGCGGAAAAAGACGAAAACATCGCTCATCTTATGTCGCATGTCAGCGAAGAGTTAAATCTCGAAGCCTGGCATACGGGAATGCATGAAGGCGGCATGGGAATAAGCGAGAGCGATATCGATGCGTATTATCAAGCTAATCAGACAAAATACGGTGAGCGTTCGCTCGGGGAAGCGCGCACGGAAATCGAAAGGACTCTTAAGTCGCAGGGGGAGGACCGTTTTGTCGAGAATTACCTTGCAGGGCTCAAGAACACCGCGGACATTCGAAGGAACTATGAAGCACTGGATGTCCCCCCGCCGGATCAGTCTGAGATAGCAGAATACTTCGAGGCAAACCGCGAGCTTTTTTCGCGGAAGGAGAAATTGATCTTTGATGAGGTAAGGATCGATCTTCCAGGGGCCGATGCCGAAGCCGCAGTCTCACGGATCGTCTCGAAGGTCCGAGGAGGAGAGAGGCTCGCCGAGGCAGCGAAAAGCGAAGGACAGGGGGTATTCTTCAGCGAGGCGGTGGCGATCGAAGGAGGTGGCACCGAGGACACATTCGCGAAGCAGATAGCAGCATTGGAAGCCGGACAGACTGCCGAGCCCTTTCGTTACGCAGGCTCTTTCTATGTCGTAACGCTCATTAGTCGCGAAACCGAAAGGCGGCTTAACCTGACCGAGGCTTTCGAGGAGGCGAGGCTCGGTGCATGGCAGGAAAAGCAGACGGCTTGGTTTGAGCGTAATAGGGATGTAGCCTTGTTTTCGGTTGGGGGGAATAGGCTCACCGCTGGCGATTTCTGGAAGGAATATTGTGAATTGCCACCGGATGTCGCGAATGCGTATAGGGGAGTAAAGGGTATGAGGGAGTTGGCGGAACGACTCCTTGAGCGTTACCTTGTCGCGGAAGAAGCCTCTCGTGACAAAAAGCCCCAGGATGATGGAAGGGGGGAAGAAGCCCGCCTGAGGTTGCTTTCCGAAGTTATGGAGAAGGAGGAGATCGACGACAAGGTAGTCGTTACAGATGAGGAGATCGAATCATATTATCGGAATAATCAGAAACGGTTTCAAGTACCTCCTCAATCGAAGGTCCGCCGGATCAAAATCAAGCTTGAGACCTCCGATACCGGAGCGAAGGACTCGTGGCGGCGGGCGGACGAAGCCTACAATCGGCTCGTTCCTGGCCCATTCAAAAGAGCAGAGGATTTTACTGCCATAGCGCGCGAGTACGATTTGGACGCCCTTGAAGCCGAACAGGGATGGAACGCAGAGCCAGTATGGACTGGTGAGGGACGGGATTTCCTGAGCGAACTTCGCGATCATGCCTATCACACGAGCATCTTGACCATTCCCGTAGGGAAGGTAGGAAAGCCATTCGAGTACGAAGGCGTAATATATATTGTCGAAGTCCTCGAGCGAACCAAACCCGAACCTATCCAGTTGGATTCGATCAAACTCATGCTAAGGGAGGAATTGGCCGCGAAAAAACATGCCGAATTATCCCAGACTCTATCGCGCCGTCTCCTGAAGGAGAACAAAGCGGTTATCTACGATCGGGTCCTGCGTTCGACAATACAAGACGAGAAAGTTCAGACCGATAGGGCAACACCATGAACAATTTGAAGATGCCGGTTTTCCTCGGAGCTTTTGGATGCAGTGTGCATTCATCAAAGGCAAATTATTCAGAGCCTGATTGGTAGAGAGACGAAAGAGACTTTTTTGATCTAGCCATGCAAAATTACGCTAGCATAACTGACTTTGTCTATTGAATGATTCATGCTCTTGTACACAACTACCTAACTTTTGCTTAAGGAGTTGCTTTCAGAAGCAATATGGGATTACTAAATAAAATTAGAAAAAGCGAGAGTATGGTTTTTCGCGTCGGGAGATCACTAACTGGCTTTAGTCGTAAAAACTATCGCAGCATTGATCTCAAGGCTTTTATCATTAAGGCTGGAAAGCATGACGGTTATCGTTGCAATATCTAATAATACTCGTGAGCCACTTAGTTTTAAGACACGGCGGAGTGCTCTTTGGCTCTCCTTTTTGATTCCCATAGTGCTGGTTGGCATATCGATTGTGACTGCTTCGACTAGACCAGAAAAGAGTGAAAAACTGGCATATAATACCGAAAAGCTTCCGAACTCCGATTCGGACCTAGATACCATAAGGGATGTTGCCGCACAGTTCGCTCAAAAAGGGATACCGTTAAGAAAGTCGCTTGATTCGATATTTCCGGAACTGTTGTCGAACAAAATAGCGTCCCCTGGACAGTTGCTCATGAGAAATTCCGGCCTTTGGAAAAACGAGTTCGGTACCACACGTCCCTTAGCCGAGATAGCTGGCTTGACTCAGGCAGGATTGTCTCTTGAAATAGTGCAAGGGGAAATACGAATGCCTGGGAATCTGATAGTGAGTCGGCAAGAGGTGCTGGCGAAAATACCTAGTCTCTGGCCGATCAGTATAGGAAAAGGCCGTATTACAACAAACTTCGGCACCGAAACAAATCCTTTTACTGGTAAAGCGTATGTACACACGGGACTCGATATCACAAATGGCCGAATTGGAGATCCCGTAATCGCGACTGCTGATGGAACAATCATATCTGCTGGATTCGACTCGACTTATGGGAACAATGTAGTAATCCGCCATAGCTATGGGTATACGACTCGTTACGGACATATGAAGACCCTTACTGTTCGGAAGGGGCAGAAAGTAGCACGAAGAGATATTATCGGGTTGGTTGGAAATACAGGACTAACGACAGGTCCACATGTACATTATGAAGTATTCCTTTCAGGAAAGTTAGTCAACCCTTTGGATTATATCGATTTAGCTGCCGCGCTGTTTGAGCGATAGAGTCCAATAGGTGTTTAGAGACGATGCTTCAGAAAGCTGCTTGACACGAAATGCAGTACAAATTAATATACGATTAAGTAGTTGCTTAATTGTTTATTGATAAGGAATTTGAGATGAACGAAGACATTTGCAGTCAGTATGGAGTTACCTGTGAAGCCGATGCCGGCCCTCTCCGGGACTCCCTTCTCGATGTCGCTGGGCTTTCCGAGCTTTTTAAGGCTCTGTCGGATGAAACAAGAGTAAAGATACTCTACCTCGTCTCTCAGAGGGAACTCTGCGTCTGCGACCTTGCCTTTCTTCTAGAGGTGACATTGCCTGCCATCTCCCACCATTTGCGTTTTCTTAAGGCCCTGCGTCTCGTTCGGAGTCGAAAGGACGGGAAAAACGTATTCTATGCTCTTGAGGATAACCATGTTCTAACTCTCATCGGTCAGGCAAGAGAACATTATATCGAACAAAACTAATATTTAGGAGAATTTATGACCAAGTATAGGATTCAAGACCTTGACTGTGCCCAGTGTGCCAACAAGATTGAATGTGAACTCAAACAGATACCCGGGCTGGAGACGACTCGCCTCAGCTTCGCGACTGGAACCATATTTCTCGAGGAGAAGCAGGAGCGAATTGCCCAACAGATCATCGACAGGATTGAGCCAGGAGTGACAATCGTCCCCTTCGAGGCTGCGCCTAATGTACCGAGAGAGGAGGAAGGGAGTAGAGGGAGAATAATCCAGATCGCTATTGCTGCGGTGTTTTTCATCGTCGGGTCAGTTTTCAACAGCAGGCTCCATCAGACTCCCTATGCCATTGCGGAATACGTCATCCTCCTATCGGCTTATGTGCTTGTAGGAGGCCCTGTTCTCTGGAGCGCCTTCAAGAGCATTGTTCGGGGGCAAGTGTTCAACGAGATGTTCCTGATGAGCATCGCGACAGTAGGGGCTATTGCCATCCATCAGATTCCTGAAGCAGTCGGTGTTATGCTCTTTTACTCGGTAGGGGAATACCTCCAGGATCGTGCTGTGGATAAATCCAGAAGATCCATAGCTTCGCTCATGGACCTTCGACCTGATTCAGCCAGGATATTGGAGGGAATAGAGCGGAGAATTGTTGTGCCGGAGATAGTCCAGATTGGCGAACTACTTGAAGTGCTGCCTGGCGAACGTATCCCCCTCGACGGCGAAGTTGTAGAAGGCTCATCCTTTGTAAATACCTCTTCCCTGACGGGTGAATCCGTACCGCGTAAGGTTGAGGCGGGCGATAAGGTCTTGGGGGGATTCGTTAACGACGAGGGGAGAATTGTTGTCCGTGCTGAGAAGGTATTCGGACAGAGCGCGGCCGCACGCATCCTGGAGTTGGTAGAAAACGCGTCGAGCCAAAAGGCGCCGACAGAAAAGTTCATTAGCCGTTTCGCAGCAGTCTATACCCCTGTAGTAGTCGCAATCGCCGCTTTGGTAGCTATTCTTCCGCCGCTCCTCATACCTGGAGCGACATTCGAAAACTGGGTGTATAGAGCCCTGGTTATCCTCGTTATCTCCTGCCCCTGCGCACTTGTCGTTTCGATACCGCTTGGCTACTTTGGCGGCATTGGTGCAGCTTCTCGTAACAAACTCCTTTTCAAGGGATCGAACTACATCGATGCCCTCACCAAAGTCGATACTGTTGTTTTCGACAAGACTGGAACCTTGACGGAAGGTGTCTTTGCGGTCATGAGAGTAGTGGCGAGGAACGGCTATTCCAAGGAGGAACTTCTCGGATGGGCCGCGACCGCCGAATCTCATTCCCCCCATCCGATCGCGCGATCAATCCGCGACGCCGCTGGCAACGCGGGTCTTATTGCCGATGACATCCTCGAAGTCAAAGGGCATGGTGTGATCGCCCAGGTAGATGGAAGAAAAATATACGTAGGCAATGATCGCCTTCTCCATAAGGAAGGTATCGTCCACGAAGACTGCGGCGTTGAAGGCACTATCGCATATGTAGCGGTTGATGGTG
>PGXP01000100.1 GCA_002839205.1 Spirochaetae bacterium HGW-Spirochaetae-9 | reverse complement strand
TTGAATGTCTTGTGGAAGCAGTGTTCGCTCCAGGTCTGGGCTATCATCTCGAATTCCACATCGGTGCAGGGTCGGCCTTCGGCAGCGAAGTAGCTCCGGATCGCCAGGAGCTCCTCGAAGTCGAGGGCCGCGCGGCGTTCGAGATTGAGTGCCCTTAGGCCTTCATCATCGAGGCTGTGGACAGGCAGCAGTTCAATGGGCACCTTGGACTCATCCTTGCCGGGGAAGCTCGGTTCGATGGGGCCGATGGCATAGCGCTGTACGACAGGGTTCGCCAGGAGCCTGGAGGCGAGAAGCCCCAGTTCATCGGTGCTGAGGCTCGAGCCGTCGGCACAGCTGATTTCATATCGCTGCCCCGTGGATGCGGCCCCTATGCCCGCGACACCCAGCTCGCGGGCCGAGCGGAGGATTTCGTCGGCGACGGGATCAGTTACCCCTGGATGGTAGGCGATTTCGACGAGGTTTTGCGCTGCAGGCTCGACAAGGGGGCAGAGCTCAACCCTGAAACTCTGGGTGACGGGGTCGGAAAAAAGAAAACGCCCGAGGAGATCGAGCTCCTCGGGCGCTATATTCCCGCTAACAAAGTAGATTTCCGAGCGCAGTACGGCGCTGACCTTTACGAGGCCCAGCCGCCCTGCTCCACGCACAATCACCGCCGAGGATCGTGCCCCCGGCCGTAACTCCCGAATCGTAAACCGATAGACAGGCACTTGGTTTCCCATACACATCAATACCACCGACGGCGAAATCGAGTCAAGGGCTGCTAGGCTATCCCGACTCCAATCTCTTCCCTGATTTTTCGGGCGAATTTTTCAGCCCTCCGGGGAGCATCGCCCAAATATTCATCGATGTTCATGAGGGCAAGGAGCTCGGCTTTCCCAAGATGCGCGGCAAAGAAATCGTCGGCGGCAATGCTGGCCGCGAGGGGATTTTCCCTTCCTTCCTTTATCTCGGCCCAGGCTGCGAGGGCGAGTTTTCTCAGCCTCTCGTGCGTTTCCTGCCTGTCGGCGCCCTTTTTGGCCATGGCCATGAGAACGCGCTCGGTACAAGCGAAAGGTCCATAACGGAGATAAGTGCGCCGTATAGCCGCCTCGTCGAGCACCAAACCATCCATTATTTTCCTGGCCGTCTTTATGAGCTCGTCGCAGATGAGGAAGGCTTCGGGCAGAATTGTCCTTCGGTTAGCCGAGTCGTCGAGGGTGCGTTCGAGCAGGGACAGCGATGCATTGCTCCAGGCTACCTGGGGATAGGACGAAAGCAGCCGTGCCAGCGAATCTATCTTTTCGGCATCGATGGGGTTGCGCTTGAAGGGCATGGCCGAGGATCCAACCTGCTTCTTCGCGAAGGGTTCGGACACTTCGCCTATCGGCGGCGATTGGAGAACGCGGAGATCGAAGGCCATCTTGTGGAGGGCTGCGCCGAGTTCGGCGAGGTTCGAGAGAAGTTTGTATTCTTGGAGCCTCGAGCAGGTCTGGGTTGTCACCGGATAGAAGCTGATGCCCAATTCCTTTTCAAGAGCGCCCTCGAACCTGTCAAGATTCTCCACGCCGACGAGCTCGCCATAGGAAGCCGATGTACCCACCGCGCCCTTGAAGCCCTTTCCCCGTATTGAAGCCTGGAGTGCAGTGAGGTCGGTGAAGGCGGTGAGGAGGTCCTGCGCCCAGACGGCGCAGCGATACCCGAAGCTCGTCGGCTCGGCGGGCTGGAGGTGGGTAAAGGCCATGACAGGCAAAAGAGCATAGTGGTCGATGGAGGTAGCCAGACTCTTGAGAAGGCCTGCCAGCCCCGATCGGACAAGGGCCAGGGATTCGCTAATCCGCAGGGCATCGGCGTTGTCTTCTATATCCATCGAGGTTGCGCCGAGATGAATGATGCCCCCCGCCTTTGGGCACTGTTTGGCGAAAGCCTTGATCTCGGCCATGAGATCGTGACGGATCTCAGCCTCTATCGCGAGGGATCGTTCGATATCGATATCATCCGCCCGCTGTTCCAGCTCGGCAACCTGCTCGGCGTTCACGAGGCCGTAGCCTGATTCCACCCTGGCAAGGCTCACCCAGATCCTTCGCCAAAGTTCGCGCTTGTGCACTTCGCTCCATATCCGTCTCATCTCGGTCGTGCCGTAGCGCCATGAAAAGGGCGATAGGTATCCTTCGTAGTCTGTCATGGGTCGACTATAGCAGATGGGGAAAATGATGAAAATACTCCAATCCCTGAATCAAAGCCCGAAGACTCGGACGTCTTGTATGTGCGGAGCGATTGGGCGGCGACCGCGGCGCTTCCCTGCTCCGTAATAAGGCAAAGGAGGATCTATGAATTCGCTGAACAGCATCCTTGTCGAAGGGAATCTGGTCAAGGATCCAAACACGAAAACACTGCCATCAGGCAGTCAGGTCTGTGATTTTACGCTGGCTACCAACCGTATCTACAAGAATGGCGAGGAAGGCTTCGAAAAGGAGGTTTCCTACTTCGATATCGAAGCCTGGTCGCGGCTGGGGACGGCCTGTTCCCAGAACCTCAAGAAAGGCAGGGGCGTGCGCGTCGTTGGCAGGCTGAAGCAGGATCGGTGGGTCGATCCGGAAGGCAAACAGAAGGCGAGGGTCAAGATCGTCGCCGAGCACGTTGAATTCAAGACAATCAAACCGGAAGGCAAGGCGACCGACGAAGCCCTCCCTGCGGCTCAGGAGGCCGAGGAGGCTGTGGTTTCCGAAAGTCCGGCAGTATTCTGAACAAGGTAGTAGGGGCTTATCGCCTCAAGCGCTTCCTGGGTCGCAGCTCTGAGAAGATCCAGGAAGTGCTCTTTCGATTCCGGATTCCGCATTCGTGCCGATGGACCGGAAACACTCACGGCGCCGGCAAAATCCGAGCCGGGCAATTTGAGGGGCATGGCATAGCAGGTGAGGCCAATCTCATATTCCTCGCGATCGACGCCGTAACCTTGCTCTCGAGCCCTCTGGGCTTCCCTGATGATATCCTCGGGTTCCGTGAGGGTTGTTTCATTGATCTTGGGCAGAGGCGTGGAACCGAGAATAGCCCTGATACGATCTTCCGACAGTTGTGAAAGTATGGCCTTGCCCACGCCCGTGCAGTAGAGGGGGAGCCTGTCACCGGGTGCCGACCGCATGCGGAGGCTTCGGTTGGCCTCGGCTCTGTCCAGGTAGATGGCGCTGTCGCCGGCGAGGCAGGCGAGATTGCATGATTCGCCGGACTCGCGTGCAAGCCTCTCTATGATGGGGCGCACCTTTTCGACGACCAAGGCCCGCACGGGTACCTTGCTTCCCAGTTCAAAAAGGGAAAGGCCGAGCGACCATCCACCCTGCCGCCTTTCGACAACGCCGCGCGACTCGAGAACGGAAAGATAACGAAGGGCTGTCGCCTTGTTCATCCCCGTTTCCTTGGACATGCGTGCGAGGCTCACCTCTTCTTCGACTTTCGCAAGGTAGAAAAGAATATCGAGTGCTTTTCCGGCTGATTCGCTCATAGCTTTATTTCCTTTGATAAGGGCAAATAATAAAACTGCGTTTCATTATTTGAGTCAGAATATAGCGCCGGTGCTACCGCGTCAAGTAAAATTTTCAGCCTTGTTTTAGACGCTGTTGTACCGGTCGGCTCAAGCCTTGGTTTTGCCCCAGGGACCCTTGCCCCGCTGCCCTTTACCGAAGGGCGCTTTCCCAAAAGATGCTTTGCCGAAGGGTGCCTTGCCGAGCGGGGCCTGGCCGCTTGCGGCCTTTCCGGGTAGGGACTCTTCCTCATTGTAGAAGCCATCCTTCCAGTTGAAGCGAGAGGCGTCCGGTAGAACCTTGCCTTCGGCCGCTGCTCTGGCGATATCCCTGAACATGCCGCGCGCCGGGTTGGCATTCGAGAGATCGAGTATGAATTTGTCGATATGCTCTTTCCTGAGGAAGGATGTTCTGTCGATGATGGAGAAGGGTCTGTCGGGAACGACGACCGTATACTCCCTGCGGCCGTTCATCGTGTAGGACGTTCCGTCCCTGTCGATAAAGCTGGTCGAATCGTACTTCACCGAAAGGTCGCCCCGTATCCTGAAAAGCTGGGGATAGGAGAAGGTTATCGGCATCATCGCCGATGGCGGAAGGCTCTCCGTCATGCGCATGAAATTCTGCTTGGAGATCTCGAGAGGAGGGATCAGGTATTTCACCCCCTGGTCGAAGAGGAATCCGGCAGCCCAGGAGTTGAAGGCATAGAGCCATGGCCCTGCGATGACATCCAGATCCTTCCCGCGGAGATAGCCGAGATGCCCGAGGTTGTTGGCTACGATGCAGCGGACCCCTCGTGAAATCCAGTAATCCAGTTCGGGCTCCAGCCAGGTAAAATCACTTTCCGTGTAGAAAGGATCGAGCCAGAGCACAAGCCTGTCGCGCTTGTAGGGGATGGTGGCTTCATTTTTGCGCATAGCTTCGGCGTTGAGCTTGTCGAAGAGGATCATCGCCTTCTCGGGAGCTGCGGCAAGCACGGCGTGCAGATC
Organism: Spirochaetae bacterium HGW-Spirochaetae-9; assembly: GCA_002839205.1. The sequence continues at coordinate 3,945 of PGXP01000100.1, read as the reverse complement.
GGCCACCTTGCCGACAAGGGCGTAGTACCCTGATGGTAGGCTGTTCTGATCCTTTTTCGGCGGCAGGTCGAACTGGGCTTTGGGAGCGCTGTCCCTGGAGGGGAAAGCCCTGTACCGATCGAGGCTGTGCGGCAGGAGGCTCTTGTACCTTCGTGCCATTGAGGCTGTCTGTATGAGGTAAACGTCGTCGTTCATGCGCCAGTCGCCGTCGATCTTGAGGAGCATGCCACCTACCTGGCTCTTGATGCCCCTTATTTTCGCCGTCACGCGGCCTGAGTCGTCCGACCTGTGGAGGCGTATCGAATCGCCCTCGGAGAGGCCGTCGAAGCTGGACATCACGGCCCAGTGCTCGTCGTCGAGGGCTTTTATATCCTTTATCTTTCCGAGGTGGATGCCCGTTCCCCCCGCCTGGTCGGGGTGGATGAAGTCGGGATTGTCGCTTCCCACGAAGAAGCTGGTTTTCCGGCGCGCGAAATCGGCCTGGAGCATGGACTTCGCCTTGGCGAGGGCGCGCTCCCTGTCGTTCTGGCAATTGTCGATGAGGTGGCGGTAGGCGGCCACGACGGTGCCCACATACTCGGCCGACTTCATCCGTCCCTCAATCTTGAAGGAGTCGATGCCCATATCGATGAGGTCGGGCACGTAGTCGATGAGCTGGAGATCGTCGGGCGAAAAGAAAAAGCCTTTCTTCGTCTCGGATTCATAGAGCCGCCTGCAGGCCTGGGTGCAGGCGCCCCTGTTCGCGCTCTTCCCGCCCAGATAGGAGGAGAAGAGGCAGATGCCCGAACCCGACACGCAGAGGGCGCCGTGGACAAAGACCTCGAGCTCGAGGCTCGTGTTCTGGCGTACAGCCCTGATCTCTTCCAGGGTGAGTTCCCTGGCGAGGACAGCCCGCTTGAAACCCTGCCGCGAGAGGAAGTTGCAGCCCCGCGAAGAAGCCACGTTCATCTGCGTCGAAGCATGGAGGGCAAGGGATGGAAAATTGTCCCTGGCCATCTTGAGAATGCCGAGATCCTGGACGATGATGCCGTCGGGCTTGAGCCTGTTGAGGAACTGGAGAAGCTGATAGACCCTGTCGGCTTCCCTCTCCTCGAAAACGGTATTGACCGTCACATACACTTTCTTGCCGCGTTCGTGGATGGTCTGGAGGCCTGCCTCGAACTGGTTGAATGCAAAATTCGCCGAACGCATGCGCGCGTTGAACGAGCGAAGCCCGAGATACACAGCATCAGCGCCCTCGCCGAGGGCGGCATCGAGCGCTTCCGGAGAACCGGCCGGCGCAAGCAATTCTACTCTTTTCACAATAATGTTATAGGATGTAAAGCACCTCTATTTCAAGATGGCGCCGGATGATGTTGAAAAGAGCCCCCATTTTTGTATATACTGTCATTTGCTACTATCCCGCGCCCCGGAGCATTCGATGGAACTTCACACGACCAGAAACATCGGCATCATGGCCCATATCGACGCCGGAAAGACGACGACGACCGAACGTATACTCTATTTTTCCGGAAAAACCTACAAGATTGGTGAAGTCGACGATGGCGAAGCGACGATGGACTGGATGGACCAGGAACAGGAGCGCGGCATAACGATCCAGAGCGCGGCCACCACGACCTACTGGCGTGGTCATCAGATCAACATCATCGACACGCCCGGACATGTGGATTTCACGGCCGAAGTCGAGCGTTCCCTGCGGGTTTTGGACGGAGCCGTGGCGGTTTTCTGCGCCGTGGGCGGTGTCGAACCCCAATCCGAGACGGTCTGGCATCAGGCCGACAAGTACAAGGTTCCCCGCATCGCCTATATCAACAAGATGGACAGGCTCGGCGCCGACTTCGACGCCGTCATCGCCGACATGAAGGCCAAGCTCGGCGCCTCGCCCATCGCCGTCAACGTGCCCATAGGCGCCGAGGGTGGCTTTGAAGGCGTGATCGACCTCATCGAAATGAAAGAAATCCGCTGGAACGACGACAGCCACGACATGGCGATGTCCCCTGTCGCCGAAACGCGGATGGCTTCAGCCCTCGCCCGAAGGGAAGTCCTCATCGACACTTTGTCCGCCCACTCCGATGCCATCACGGGGCTCTACCTGGAAGGCGCCCCGCCGATCTCATCAGGGCTGAATTGCGAAAAGCCACGATCGCCCGTATCCTCGTACCCGTTTTCTGCGGAGCATCGCGGCGAAACATCGGCGTACAGCCCCTCATCGACGCCATCGTCGACTACCTCCCCGCGCCCGATGAAGTCGAGCCGGCAAAAGCCTTTCACTCCAAGAAGGAAGAAGAAATAGAGGTACCCTGCAAACTTTCCGGCTACCCCCTCGGCCTCGTTTTCAAGGTGCAGTGGGACAGGGAAGCCGGCCCCCTCTGCTATGTGCGTATGTATTCGGGCGCGATACACAACGCCAGCGTCGTATACAATGTCTCGAAGAAAAAACGCGAGCGCATCACGCGGCTTCTTCGCATGCACGCCAACAAGAGCGAGCCACTGGATTCGGCGGAGGCGGGCGACATAGCCGTCATCGTGGGCCTCAAGACTGCCCAGACGGGCGACACCATCGGCACCGAAGGCTGGCCCGTACTGCTCGAACGCATGCACTTCCCCGAGCCCGTCATCTCCGTCTCGATCGAGCCTAAAACCCTCTCGGACAGGGAAAAGCTGAAGGAAACCCTCGAAATTCTCTCCCGCGAGGACCCCACCTTCTTCACCCGCGACAACGAGGAGACTGGCCAGCTTGTCATTTCAGGCATGGGTGAACTCCACATCGACGTTCTCGTCACGCGCATGATACGTGATTTCAAGGTACAGGCCAGGGTGGGGAATCCGCAGGTGACCTACAGGGAATCCATAACAAAGGAAATCAAGCACACCGAAACCTTCAACAGGGTTCTCGCCGGCAAGGAAAACACTGCCGTCCTGACCATAGAGGCGGCGCCTCTTCCCCGTGGAACTGGAAACGTCTACAGGAAGGCCGTGCGGGCTCCCCAGGTACCCGACGAAATCTTCGAGGCGGTGGAACGGGGCATCACTTCAGCCTTCGGCTCAGGCATTCAGTTCGGCTATCCGGCCGTCGACATCGGCATAAGCCTTGTGGATATCAAATACGACGAACTCACCTCGAGCAGCTTTGCCTTCGAAGCCTGCGCCAATATGGCCTATGATGCTGCCTGCAGGGCTGCAGGCCCCGTCCTTCTCGAACCTATCATGAAAGTGGACATTTTCACTCCCAAGGATTTCGTCGGCGAAGTGATGAGCCTCGTGTCCCAGCGCGGCGGTCTCATCCACGGCTCGGACACGAAAGCCCTCATCGAGGTAGTACACGCCGAAGCGCCTCTCTCGACCATGTTCGGCTTCACCACATCACTGCGCTCGGTAAGCCAGGGGCGTGCCTCGTTCTCGATGGAATTCAGCCACTTTCAGCCCAAATCCGGCAAATAGATATCAGCGGAAGCTTGGAGTTTGTGAGAAAATAGCAGAAAGAGAGGATATCAGAAACAGGAGAGGATGTAGGCTCCAAGGAGGGTCTCGATCCTGCACAGATCGTCCTTGTCGGCGATCTCCACGCTGGAGCGCATCTGCTTTTCAAGCTCCCCGACATACCAGAAGAAGAGGCCGAACTTCGGGTCGATGCGGAAGGCATACTCGAGAAAATCAGGGGCTCTGCCCGCCGAACCGAAGAGGAGGGAGGGAATTGCCCGGGCTATGCTGACAAAGCGCCTGAATGCCGATCCCATCCTGCCAGCCCTGTAGTCATCGATAAAGACTTTCAGATCCTCGAAAAGAATCTCCTTGGGCTTTTCGTCGGCTTCATTCACCCAGGTCTTGTGGACGAGGAGTTCCACGTTCTCCCTGAAGACGCGGAGGAGGTGGAAGGTTCTGATCAGTTTTTGGTCTTCGGTGCAGTGGATATAGAAGGAGAATTCTCCCGGATTGCCGAGCAGG
>PGXP01000368.1 GCA_002839205.1 Spirochaetae bacterium HGW-Spirochaetae-9 | reverse complement strand
CTGATCAGCACATTCCACTCCCTCTACAAAGATGATTTCTATGGGTTCACCCACTCCCATACCATGACCGAACATCTGATCCGTATGATTCTGCGCCACTACAATGCGGCCGACGAAGTGTGGACTCCCACAGAATGGAGCAAACGCAAGTTGCACGGGTACGGTTTCGATGGGGAGATACAAGTTGTGGAGAATGGTTGTGACCTTCCTGTACCGACAGCCCAGGAATACCGGACCTATGCTGAAGAAGGACATCGAATCGTTGGTGTGCCGAAACAAATCCCCCTGCTGCTCTATATCGGACAATTGAAGAAAGAGAAGAACTTGGAGCTGTTGATAGAGGCCTTGGCCATCGCCCATGCCCAACATTCCCAATTCCACATGGTGTTCGTAGGTTCCGGACCAGACACGGCCTATTTCAAGCGGATGATCGATGATCTGCAGTTGAAATCGCATGTCACCTTCACCGGCAAGATCACCGATAGGGAACAGATAAAGGCCCTCCTGGCTGCGAGCTCGCTCTTCCTTTTCCCTTCACAATACGATACCTCCGCATTGGTGTTGCGCGAAGCGGCGGCATTCAGCCTGCCCCTGCTCAATACGCTCGGGTCCAGTACAGCCGGAGTCTCCACCGACAACGTGAATGGATTCGTGGCCAAGAACAATGCAAAGGATTATGGCGGACGCCTGGTTCAGCTCCTTGGCCAACCGCAAATGTGCAAGAACGTGGGATTGGAGGCGAACAAGACGCTCTACCGCAATTGGAGCGATGTGGTCGATGAAGTCGAACAACGGTATCTCGAATTGAAAGCGAAAGGCCCCAAGGCGAAGAAGAAACGATCAAGTTCCCGATGATGCGACAGCACGTTTCAAGAGCACTTTCCTGAAGAGGAATATCATGACCAGCGATAGTATCGCCAACACGGTGTACGAACCGAACATCCTACCGAAGCCGATCCATTCGACCACATAGCCGCCGATTCCCGCACCCACGACTGTGGGGAGCCCGATACCTACCGAAGTGTAGAGTGCCATGCCGACTGCCCGACGTTCGGGAGCGATATTGTTGTTCACGAACATGATCGCAGC
>PGXP01000367.1 GCA_002839205.1 Spirochaetae bacterium HGW-Spirochaetae-9 | reverse complement strand
GGAGTCAATATCAGCGCATATCGAAGCGGTGACGCTTCTTTGGCCGGGCTGCTCGATTCGTTGTTGAAGCATCTTGGTCCCGGTATCCGTTTGCGGCTCAGTTCCCTTGAACCGGATCGGCTGGACGACCATCTGTTGGATATGTTCGCCGATTCCAGGATCCAACCGCACTTCCATATACCTATCCAGTCGGGGTCGAACCAAGTCCTGCAGCGGGTGAACCGTCACTACGATGTGTCTCGGATGGAACAGGCGGTTGCCAGGTTGCGACAGGTCAAGGATGATCCGTTCATCGCCGCCGATATCATCACCGGATTGCCGGGGGAGACCGACGGTGAGTTTGAGAAAACCGTAGAATTCCTGAAATCCATGGATATCAGCCAGTTGCATGTCTTTCCTTTCTCCCCACGGCCATTGACGGCACTGCATACGGCCAAGGACAAGGTTCCCGAAAGTGTCAGGGATGAACGGGCGAAGTTTTTGCGGGATCTGTCGGCAATCCATTTCCGACGATACTTGAACCGGCAGATAGGCAAAGATGTCGAGCTCATTGTAGAGGAACAGAAAGGCGGTACATGGTCGGGATTGACGGGCAACTACCTGAAGATCAAGGTGTTGGACACCCCTTCCTGGTTGACCAGAGGCTCTTTGGCCTCCGTACACCTCGAAAGGGATGCCCGAACCGGTATGCCGGTAGGCAGGTTCCTGGAAACTCAGACGCCTGAATAGGCGTTGAATCCACCATCGACAGGAATTATCACACCGGTCACGAAACCGGAAGCTTCGCTATCGATCAGATACTGTACGGTTCCCAACAGGTCCTTGGGATCTCCGAACCGACCCATGGGAGTTCCAGCGATGATCTTCTTGGATCGTGCTGTCGGCATCCCTTGCGCATCGAAGAGGAGGTTCCTGTTCTGGGCTGTCGCGAAGAATCCGGGAGCAACGGCGTTCACACGGATTCCCACATGGGAAAAATGCACCGCCAGCCATTCGGTCAGATTGTTCACCGCCGATTTCGCGGCCGAATACCCCAGGACTTTTGTCAGGGGATGGTACGAGGACATCGACGAAATGTTGAGGATGCTGCAACCCGCAC
>PGXP01000099.1 GCA_002839205.1 Spirochaetae bacterium HGW-Spirochaetae-9 | reverse complement strand
CAGGCGACCGCCAAGCTGAAAGCCGATGTGGGACAGCACGTCGGTGTCGGTATTGATGGTGGCCGAGGTGACGTGGTAATAGGAGAGCCCTGCGGCGGCGCTTGGAGCGATCGAAAGCCTTCCGGCGTTCAGCACATATTCAAGGCCGACAAGCACATTGACGGGGAATATGCTCACCGTGTAGAAGCTCGATATGAGGCCAAGGGGTATCTGTGCGGCCGCAAAAGGCCTTAGGGCATAGAAGCCGCGTGAAGCCGTGAGGCGCAGGCCAGGCAGCACCTGGGTTCCGATGATATGGAGATAGAGATCCAGGTCGAGACCCAGCCGGGGTATTTCCTGCAGCTGGGTATCCTTGGCCAGTTCGATCGACGTATAGAGAACTTGGCCCGAGGAAACTTCCCGCCCTACGTCCTTTATCACGATGAGGCCGACTTCCCTGGAGTCGTCGAATCCTTCCACGAAGCGCTTTTCCACGACAGCATACTCGTCGCCCTTCATGATGCCCATGTTTGAACCCATCTGCAGCCTGGCCGTCGATCCATTTACTCTCAGTATCCTAGTGCTGATCTGGAATTGCGGAATGCTTCGTATTTCGTACTGCAGCTGCATGGGAATCGAGGCGATTGCAGCGCTGATGGACTGGTATTCGTTGTTAGCATCCGATCCCGAGCTGTTGAGCGTCTTGATGGCGAGGAGGGATCCGCTTGCAGCTTCGATAAAACTGATGGTGGTCTTGATCTCCGTCTTGAACTTCAGGTTTTTATAATCCCACCAGGAGTTGAACTCGACGACAACGGGCACCACGACGACAAAGGCTCCGACAAGCCTGTTGAATTCCTGTTCGGTGAGAAAGGCCTCGCCGAACTGGAATTTTTCCGGCAGGACAAAACCGGATTGCTTTGTCTGCCTCACCGTGGCGATAAACTGCTCGAGGCCGCCTGGGGAAAGCCTCTGGCTCATGCCGAGGATGGTAAACCGGCCTAGATCGGCGAATACTTTTTGTATTTCGCCATCGATGGCGCCCAAGGCCTGGTAGGGGAGGTTCCAGCCGTAGTAGCCGAGGGCAAAAATGGCGATGTCCTGTTTTTCGCTGATTACGGGCTGGGCCGACAGCGAGCCTGCCGCGACAATGATGAGGAGTATGCCAAGAGCGATCGCGCTTTTTTTCATCGCTTTTCCCCGCTTTCTGATTCCCTTTCCATTGTATCGCCAGATTTGGCGAGACACAAATCCCTCTTTTCCGCTCGCCCCCCTCTTCCATCAGCACGGGTAATAATTTCCCCTGATAGACGAAAATTGCTCGGAAAGAAAGGATGTGGCACGCAGAGATGCTCAGTAAAAACCTGATGATTCTGCCAATGCTTTTGGGAACTCTTGTTTTTATTGCATTTTCGCCAATAATGATGAATAATTATCAAAATAGAATATTTGGCATAGTACTTGCTTTAGTATGTACGCTATCGGTCTCAAGGAGGAACTATGACGACGAAGAGCGCGCTCTCGAAGAAAAAAGGCGCACGAAACATCAGGCATATCGTTCAGGCGGCATTTTTTGTGCTCGTGGCAGTGACGGCGACAGCCGGAGCCCTGGCGGAGAAGGGCATTGCCATCCCCTTTATCCCCGAAGCCTCTCTCCATGCCATCTGTCCTTTTGGCGGCGTAGTGTCGTTCTGGCAGCTTTTGAATTTCGGCACTCTTGTCAAGAAAGTTCATGAATCAGCAGTCGTTCTCGCCGTCCTGGGCCTCTTCCTCGCCCTGCTCTTCGGCCCTGTCATATGCGGCTGGGTGTGCCCCTTCGGAACCTTCCAGGAATGGATAGGAAAACTCGGAACGAAGCTCTTCGGGAAAAAGTACAACAATTTCGTTCCGAGCAAGCTGGACAAGGTGCTTCGCTACCTCCGCTACCTCGTCCTCGCCTGGGTTAGCTACATGACTATCATATCGGGAAAGCTGATATTCCAGGATTATGATCCTTATTTCGCCCTCTTCAATTTCTGGTCGAGCGAAGTGGCGGTGACAGGGTTTGTCGCACTCGGTCTCGTCATCGTTCTCTCCCTCTTTGTCGAAAGACCCTTCTGCAAGTACGCATGCCCCTATGGTGCCTTCCAGGGCATCTTCAACCTTTTCAGGGTTTTCGGAATCAGGCGAAACGCCCCAACCTGCATTTCCTGCAATAAATGCAACAAAGCCTGCCCGATGAACATCGAAGTTTCGACTTCGAAGGTTGTGCGCGACCATCAGTGCATTTCCTGCCTCGAGTGCACAAGCGACGCGGCCTGCCCCGTGCCAGCCACTGTTGACATGCTAGCCCTTCCCGGCAGGGTCAAAGACAGCTTCACCAAGCCAGCCCCCAAGGGCAAACGTGGTGACATACAGACCACAGCGGACAAGGAATAAGGGAGGCGAAGCATGAAACTGACATTTAAATCGATGACGATCATCGTTGTAGGTACCTTTGTCATTGGGATCGCCGGCGCCACTTTGCTGGGTTTTTGGCAGACGACAAGCACCAAGCAGCCTGTCGCTATAAAGGAAGGGGAGTTCGCTGGCTTGCCGAATCCCTCCGACATCAGGGGCTCCTATACCTGGGCCGATGTGGCCAAAGCCTTCAGCTTTGATGTAAAGTTCATCCTTCAGGGATTCGGTGCGACCGTGGAAACCGAAAAAGTGAATACACTGGAAGCGATTTACGGAGCGGCTGGCCTGCCCGAGGGTACAGAAATTGGAACCGATTCCGTGCGTCTCTTCGTGAGCCTCCTGACGGGTCTGCCCCATACAGTCGAAGAGGGAACGATCCTGCCGGCTTCAGCCATCCCCGTACTCCGCGAAAACGGCAAGGCCGATGCCGCCCTGATCGATGCGGCAGCCATGAAGGCATTCGATACCTCCAAGATAGCGGCACCGGCAAACGTACCATCCGCAGTGACTGCACCAGCCGCGGCGCCAGCTGTTGCCGTTCCCGTTCCGGCTCCTCAGCCTGCAACAGTACAGACACCAGCCACGGCTCAACCTGCCACAACAGAACATGTCGCTGTCGTTGGAACAGTGACTGGCAAAACCACCTTCAAGGAACTCAAGGATTGGGGCTTGAGCGAGGAGAAGATCAAATCAGTCACCGGTGGGAAGATCGGTCCCGGCGATGCTGCTGTCAAGGACTGGGCTGCCGCCAATGGGTTAACTTTCTCGGAGCTGAAAGTGAAGCTTCAGGATCTGATGACTGCAAAATGAGGATGACCAGTCCTGCGGCCTTTCTGCAATAACAGCCTTGCTGCAAAGAGGGGGTCCAGCCGCGATCCGCGGCTGGACCCCCTCTTTGCCTCCTCAGATCACTCCGAGTCGGCGCCCTCAGGTGCCGATAACCGAGTTGATGAAAGAGACGAGAACATTGAGGGCGCGTTCGTTCGCCCCTCCCTCCGGTATGATGATATCGGCGAAAGCCTTTGTCGGCTCGATGAACTCGAAATGGCCTGGCCTTACGACGCCCATGTACTGCTCGATCACCGAATCGAGGGTTCGACCTCTTTCCTTTATGTCGCGCAAAAGCCTGCGTATGAAGCGAATATCGTCGGGCGTATCGACGAATATCTTGAGGTCGATGAGATCGCGCACCGCCTTGTTCGTATAGATCATGATGCCTTCGAAGAGCACGACTTTCTTCGGCGATACATGGATGGTTTCCTGGGTACGTCTGTGGTGGACGAAATCATAGGTTGGCATCTCGATGCATTGGCCGTTTTTCAGAGCCTTCAGTTGTTCGATGATGAGGTCGTTGTCGAAGGCGTCGGGATGGTCGAAATTAAAGGCCGTGATATTGGAATTCGATATGAATTCTGCCGACTTGTAATAATTGTCCTGGGGAATGAAGACGAAATCGGAGACAAGTTCCGAGATTTTCCGGACGATGGTCGTCTTACCCGATCCCGATCCTCCGCAGATGCCGATCACACGCACAGGCGTCATCATCTCCTCCCTTCCATCAAGAGTCTTTCTACTTCGTCGATGACTGAATCTGGAGTCGAAGCGCCTGCCGAAAGGCCGATTTTTTTGAAGGAAAATATCTCCTCAGGGAGCTCTTTTCCGGTTTCTATATGCCAGGCTGGTTTTCCCGATTCCTTTGCTGCCATGAAGAGGCGCTGGGTATTGGCCGAGTTCCTGCCGCCGACAATGATGAGTGCATCTACTTTTTCCGCCAGCTCGGCGAGAGACTTCTGCCTGTCGGCAGTAGCGGGGCAAAGGGTCTCGACGGAGAGAAATGAGGGGCTTGAGCGCTCGAACTGAGCCACGATCGCGTCATATTCGCTCTTTTTGATCGTTGTCTGGGCGATGAGGGCGATGGGCTTGGCAACCCATGTTTCGGCAAGGGCTTTTGCTTCCTCGGCGTTCTCGACCACGACAGCGCCTGGAGCGTGGCCGACGATACCCGCTACCTCTCCATGGGAACGGTCGCCCGCTATAGCCACGAAGTATCCTCTGTCCAGGAGTTCCCTGGCTTTCTTCTGACTCTTCAATACGCGCGGACAAGTGGCATCTACTATCGTAATGCCAAGCTTTTCCATGTGGGTGAAAGCATCAGGAGGGGCACCATGAGCGCGGATGACGACGATAGAGTCCTTGGCCTTTTCGTCCAGTTCACCCGAATCGAACGTGTCGGGGTCGAGGACACTCAAGCCTATAGCCTCAAGCTCGGCCACTGCCTGGGGGTTGTGAATGAGGGGGCCATAGGTAAAGACATTCCGGCCGTTGCTCTTTCCTTCTCCCGCGGCTTTTTTTGCCGTGCTTTCGGCTCGCCTCACGCCCATGCACATTCCCAGTACGCTCGCCCTGACGATGATCATGGTTCGACTATACAATAAACCCCTGCTCCTGTCATGCCTGTGCACTGGTGGTTCAAACTCGGAAAAGCATAAATATCCAGTATTTATAAATATTTATATAATATGCATATACAAAGCTTTACTCCTTGTCGCCCAGGCAAAAAATGATATACTTGTCAGCCTGCGCGACAGGGCAGGCATGAACAAGGAGAGACAATGAAAAACCGTAAAACAATAGTTGTCGCGATGGGCGGGAACGCCATCATCGAAGAAGGAACGGAAGGGACTATTACCCAGCAGTTCGCCAATACGAGGAAGAGCCTTGCGGCCGTGGTGGGCATGATACGCGAAGGTCACAAGGTCGTTCTTACCCACGGCAACGGACCCCAGGCAGGCGTCCACCTCATCCGGAACGAAGCGGCCAGCGGCCAGGTGCCTCCATCGCCCCTGGGCGTCATAGTCGCCGACACCCAGGGCTCCATGGGCTATATGATAGCCCAGAGCCTGGCCAATGCCCTCCTCAAAAATGGCGTCCACAAGCAGGTTGTCACGGTGATCACCCAAGTGGAAGTAGACCCGAATGACCCATCGATGAAAAATCCCACAAAGTATGTCGGCCCCTTCTACAAGGCCGAGCAGGTTGAAAAACTCCGCGAGCGGGGCTGGCAGATCAAGGAAGATCCAGGCAGGGGATTCCGAAGGGTAGTGCCCAGTCCTTTGCCCCTGGATGTCGTCGAGAAGGAAACGATAAAGGACCTCATCGATGACGGTAAGATCGTCATCGCAGTGGGCGGCGGTGGTTGCCCTGTCTACCGCGAGGCCGACGGAACCCTCGAGGGTGTGGATGCCGTCATCGACAAGGACAGGGCGTCGGCCCTTCTGGCAAACCTCATAAACGCCGACGAGCTTATCATCCTCACGGGCGTCGACAAGGTGGCTATAAATTTCAAGAAGCCTGACCAGAAGTTTTTCGACCACATGACGGTAGCCGAATGCGAACGCTACCTCGCGGAAGGACAGTTCCCCAAGGGCTCAATGGGGCCCAAAATAGAGGCAGCCTGTGATTTCGTCAAGAGGGGAGGGGCTCGCGTCATCATCACCAGCATGGAGAACGCCACTCTCGCTGTGGATGGAAAGGCAGGCACGGCCATTACTGCCTAGGCAGTCGCCCAGGCGACCGCCTGATCTCCTGTTTAGCTTGACGAGCCGCGCTTTTCCGTGGTACTTTTTTTCGAATCTTTTCGCAAAGGATCGCATATGAACGCTATTTCCAAAGGCTTAGTCCTTCTTCAGACCGCGGCGGCCAACCCCACCGGACAGATGGTCTCGACCCTCGTCACCTTCGGTCTCGTTTTCGTCGTTTTCTACTTCCTTATCATCCGCCCCCAGAACAAAAAGCAGAAGGAAGCCAAGAAAATGATCGAAGCCGTCAAGAAGGGCGACAAGATCGTCACCATCGGCGGCGTCCATGGCACCGTGCATGCCGTCAAGGAAGGCACTGTCGTCGTGAAAGTCGACGATGACTGCAAGATCGAGTTCTCCAAGTCGGCCGTCGCCACGGTCTCCGTCTCCAAGGCAGAGGAGAAGCCGGCGGAAGCCGCGCCCGAAAAAGCCGAAGAAGAGAAGAAATAGTCTTTCCGGCCTGCCTCCCTCAAGGGATACTCCGAAATATCATCTTTGTGTCGCGTTCGGGCGCCAGAGGTCGATGTCGGGCCATGTCAATGCGATCAACAATGTGGAGTTATCGGAATGAGTAAAATCCGTCGCCTTACCATCGTGCTCATCGTCGTCGCCGTTGCTTTTGCCTTTCTCTTCCCGACCATCCAGTGGTACGTTCTGACACCGAAGGAAGATCAGCGAGCAGATCCGCGATTATTCCCGCAGGATGGCCTATGCGAGCCTTGGGGAAATAAAGAACAAGGCTATGGCAGGCGATACCGCCGACCTGTCTGGAGCCTATGAGATTGTCGCGAAGGCAGCCAGGAAAGCCTATAAGGATACCAAGCGGGCTGTGCCGGGCGATATGACTGCAGCCAACCTTCTTGCAGCTTTCTCCAGCGAACGCGCGATGTTCGACGCCGTTGAGGCAAAATACAGGGAACGCGCGCTCAACCTGAAAAACCTGCACGGCAACGCCGTCCAGCTTGGCCTCGACCTCGCCGGGGGCATGTCGGTGATCATCCAGTCCGATCTGGATGCCCTCTCCGAAAAAATTGGCCATACCGTCACCGCTGTTGAGCGCGAAGACGCCATGCAGCGGGCCGTAGAGGTGCTCAACAGCCGAATTGACCAGTTCGGACTCACTGAGCCCGTCATCAGGCGCCAGGGCAACGACCAGATCTATGTGGAAATTCCCGGCACTGCCGATCCCGAACGCATCAACTCGATCATCATGGGCAAGGGCAATCTGGCTTTTTATATTGTCGATTCGGAAGCCACCTCAACCCTCACCTCTTTCCTGGCAACCAACCCCCTCGGCGTGGACGAAAGAACAATGACGGTCCCCGAGCCCGGCATCGTGCCTGAAGGGAAAATCGTCAGAAAAGTATACAAGAAAGACAACTATGGCCTCGATGAGTTTACGGGCGCCTACCTTGTTCTGGAAGGCAAGCCCGGGCTTGATGGCAGCCATGTGCAGAGCGCAACTGTTTCCAGCGATCCGATCACCGGCACACCCGAAACCAACTTTGTTCTCGACAAGGAAGGCGGCGAGCTCTTCTACACGCTGACGAGCGACAACGTCAACAAATCCCTGGCAGTCGTCCTGGACGACAGGGTGAAATCCTATGCCAACATACAGGAACCGATCCGCGAATCGGTACGCATCACCGGGTTCGATGCCGTAGAGGCACAGAATCTGGCTACCCTGTTGAGGACGGCGGCTCTGCCTCTCTCCCTCAGCGTTGCCAACCAGCAGGCGATCGGAGCCTCCCTCGGAGAAGATGCCATAGCCCAAGGGCAGAACGCGATCCTCGTCGGCCTCCTCGCTGTCTTCATCTTTATGTTCGCTTACTATAAAGGCGCCGGCGTCAACGCCACTCTCGCCCAGATTCTCAACCTCTACATCATGATTTCCGTTCTGACAGCCTTCAAGCTCACCCTCACGCTGCCATCCATCGCGGGCTTCGTACTCACCGTCGGCATGGCCGTCGACGCGAACGTCGTCATCTTCGAGCGTATAAAAGAAGAGCTTCGTGATGGAAAATCGCGCAAGGCGGCGATCGAAGCCGGCTTCCATAAGGCATTTTGGGCAGTCATGGACTCCAACATCACGACGATCATCGCCGCTCTCTTCCTCTCCCAGCTCGGATCAGGCTCTATCCAAGGTTTTGCGATTTCGCTTGCAATCGGCAACATGACCAGCCTTTTCACCGCGCTCTTCGTATCCAAGCTTATTTTCGACTTTGAAACCGATGTTCTTGGCAAAAAGAGCGTCTCCATCAGCTGGAGGATCAAATAAATGAAACGCATCATCCGGTTCAGCCGATTTTTTGTACCTTCGTTCATTCTTTCGGGGGTTCTGATTATCATCGGCCTTGTCGCCTATTTCACGATGGGCTTCAACCTTGGCGTCGACTTTCAGGCTGGCATCAACCAGACTGTCCAGCTCGCCTATCCCGTTGCGACCGTCAGCTATGACGGCAAGGGTAACGCCGAGCTTCGCGTCTCCGATACGGCCCTCACCCTCGTCTTCTCAGGCGCCGAAGTGGAGCAGAAAACCGTTCTCCTCGATTACGCCGCCTACCCGACAGCCGGCGATCTGGCAAAGGCCCTCACTGCCCAGGCTTCCGTGCAGGTGAGCCTCGAGGCAGGGCAGGAATCTTCTGCTTCAAGCCTCCTCGTCCCGACCTATCAAGGCAATACCCTGATAAGCGAGAAACCGATGACCCTCCATAGGGCGCCGGCTGGCGATGCCGAGCTCTTCGCATCCATCGACGACGTGCGGCAGTCCATCACCGGTCTTGGGGAGATTTCTGTTCAGACGGTCAAACCAGCTTCCAATCAGCGCTACCTTATCCGCGTTCAGGACAATGGGGAGGATCCCAACTTCACGGCCACCGCACGCGCGCAGATTCTCGCTGGACTTGAAGCGAAGTACGGCGCCAATAAGGTTGTTGAACTGAAGACGGACTTCGTGGGCGCGAGGTTTTCTGAAACCCTGTCGCGCACCGCCCTTCTTCTCGTGCTTGCGACTCTTTCTCTCATACTCATATATTCGACGATACGGTTCAAGATCGAATATGCCATTGCCGCAGTGCTGGCCATCGCCCACGACGCCCTTATCATGGTGGGATTCATCGTCGTGACAAGGATGGAATTCAATTCAGCGACGATAGCCGCCATACTGACGATTCTGGGGTATTCCATAAATGATACGATCGTTCAGTTCGACCGCGTCAGGGAAGAGCGGAAGCTCCGGCCTGGCGACAAATTCGTGGATGTGATCAATACCGCCCTCACCGTAACCCTCGGACGTACGGTTATAACGACATCATCCACGATGCTTACCGTCCTGGCCCTTTTCTTCTTCACGACGGGCAGCATGAAGGATTTTGCTCTGGCTCTCTTCGTGGGCATGATCTCGGGAACCTATTCCACCTTGTTCATCGCCTCGGGCTTCCTCGATTGGTGGCACAGGCGTGCGGAGCACAAAGTCGCAGGCCGGGCCTGATCCGAAAAGCCTTGGCACTTTACATAAACGGGGCTTTCAGGCTATAGTTTGCCCCGCATTGGCGCCGTACCCAAGTGGTAAGGGGGAGGTCTGCAAAACCTTTATGCATCGGTTCAATTCCGATCGGCGCCTCTCGAAGAAAGCCATCCGCGCATAGAGCGAGGATGGCTTTTTTGTTGACTACAGTCTGTCTTCATTCTAAAGTATATAAACTTTGAGAAGGGAAACGAGTGTGACCAGGACCATTGGATCGACGGCGGGAAAAGGCAAGGCTTTTCAGAAAGCAATGCCCCTTCCTTTCCTCTTCGCTCTCATTGTTGTCACTGCCTTTTTGGCATTTTCTGCCAAGATGCGCAGCAACGAGAGGGATATCTGCGGGGCTGTCGCATTCAGGGCTTCCAAAGAAATAGCCGCTTCGGTGGAAAGGATTCTGGGCCAAGGCTCGACGCTCAAATCCGCCCTTGAAATGAATCCAGCCCTTGGAAAAGCCCAGATTGAAGCAATCTCCTTATCCATCATGCGATTTCAGCCCGTCGTCGTCGGGGTAAGCACGGCGCCCTCTGCCATCGTAAAATACCATTTTCCGGAACAAGGCAATGATTCTAACATCGGCCATGATCTTCTCTCGAACCCCGACAGGCGCGATGCCCTCGCCCTCTCTGTCGAGAACCGTTCCGCTGTCGTTTCAGGTCCATTCGAATCGGTCGATGGAGGGAACGTATTGTTCCTGCGCTATCCTGTGTTCTCCAGCACCAAGCTATGGGGTTTCGTGAGCCTCACCGTGGATTTTAAGAAACTGGTTGGATCATTCGAGCTTGAGAATCAATATCCCGGGCTCAGCTTCGCTTTTTCCGATGGGCAAAATTATTTTATCGGTGAAAGTGCGGCAGAGCCTGCCGCTGGAGCCTCCAGCCCCGTGAAGCTTCCTGGAGCGAACTGGCAGGTCCACGTCATTCCGTCCAGGGGGTGGACGACGTCTGATCCCTTCCTCTACATCCTCTTCATCGCCGCGCTCACCGGCGCAGTCCTGCTCTTTGCTGTCTTTTTCTCGAGGGCTCGTAAAACCCTTCAGGCTAAGCCAGAAGAATCGATCACCGACAAGCCATTTGTCAGCCCTGTCCCCGATTATGTTCCCGACCCCGTCTCCATCCAGGTCGCCGACCGGGTCCCTCCTCAAGCACGAGCCCCAGTTGAAAAAGAGCAGCCACAGTCCATCCAAAAAACTCCAGCGGCGGAGAAAAGACCGGTACCTACTCCCATAATCCTGCCGATGCGCAACGGCAAGGAAGTGAAGTTCAAAGGGCCCGCCGTCAAGGGTCAGCTCTATATGCCCGAATTTGTCTTCCAGGATGAAGAATTGGAAGAGCCGCCACCAGAAAAAAAGCCTGATCCGCCCTCTGCCGCTATACCACGCCACGAGCCTGAACCAAAACCCGAGCCAGGCCCTGCGCCACACCTGCCGACCTACGAAAAACCTGTGCGCCTCAAGCCCATAGAACTGCGAAAGCAGGAATTTCTATTCTCGCTTGAGGAGGAAAAACCCAAGGCTACGATGCGTATCCTGGTCGTCGACGACAGCGGTGCAAACCGCGATATCATGGGGCGGATGCTCTCCCTTCGGGGTTATGAGGCCGATTTTGCCGCCTCGGGCGAAGAAGCCCTCGCGCTTTGTGCCTCCACGCGATACGCAGTTATCTTCATGGACTGCTTTATGCCGGACATGGACGGCTACAAGGCCACAAGCCTTTTGCGGACTGGACATCCCGATATGGGTGCCAGAATCATCGGGATGAGCGCACGAGTAGGGGCACAGGAACTGGAGCACTGCAGGCAATCAGGTATGGATGACCTCATGGCAAAACCCTTTACGCTCAAGGAACTGCTCACCCACATCGAAAAAAGCTGACCGGCCTTTTCCTTGAAAGTGAAATTGCTTATTCTAGAATGATGGCAGCCCTATCGATAATCAGGAAACCCTTTCGTTACTCGTTCTTCAACGCGACGCTTTATATAATCGCCGCCAATATACTCTTTTTCGCTCTCAGCTATGCGTTTCCCTACGTCAGAGCGTACATGGCCCTCAATCCGGCAGCCGTACTCTCCGGTTATCTTTGGCAGCCGCTGACCTATATGTTTGCCCATGCCGATCTCAGCCATCTCCTCGTCAACATGCTTGGCCTCTTTTTCTTTGGCACCCAGGTGGAACGGAGCATGGGGAGCAAGGAATACCTGCTCTTCTATTTTGCCACAGGTCTCTTGGCAGGGCTGACTTCACTCGCCATCTATGTGGCTACAGGCGCCTGGTACACTATGCTGCTCGGAGCCTCCGGAGCTGTCTTCGCCCTGCTTCTGGCTTTCGCCATCGTCAACCCTGAGGCCATGATATATCTCTATGGTATACTGCCTATCCGCGCTCCTATGATGGTGCTGGGGTACGCCGGCATAGAGGTAGCTTCACAGCTGCTCAGCTTCAGAAGCTCCGTAGCCCACCTCACCCATCTCGCTGGTTTTGCCTGGGCTTGGCTTTATTTTCTTGGGCGTTTTGGGATACATCCTGAGAAGCGATTGTTCAGGCGGCGGTGATACCCGAGGAAAGTCTCAGGGCTGGGATTGGCTCCGTTTTTTCTCCGCAGCAATGTGCATTATTTCCAAATCTTCCATCAAATGATCGACGATCTCCTGCTTCTTGTCATCCCGGAAATGATGCTCGGCGTCGATATGCTTCAAAAAATCTTCGCTCTTCTGTACAGGGCTTACCGTGAACACTACCTTGTCGTTTTCGAGAAGGTCGTCCTCCATCTCACCCTTGGGATTTATCCGCAGTATGTTGCCGTTTACGGCCACGAGGCAGAAGTTTTCGAATCCCTTGATGTAGGAGGCTATCTCCCTCACTCCTCGTTTTGAACCGGGATCCCAGGGACGATAACGGGTGCCGGCGGGGAATACCAGGAGTATCTTGCCTGAGACTTTGGCTTTTCCGAGGGCTCGAACAGCAGCGCGGTTTATGGACATCCCGCGCATCATTTCGCGATACAGCTTGGTGGGATCCTTGAGGTTTTTCTTGAGTATCTCGATCGAGCGGCTGGGATAGATGATAATGCGCGAATATGCCTGGGCGAAGGCGCTCACCACGGGATTGGCTTCGCTCAGCTTGACGCCGGCTATGGCGATGAGGGCCTCGGCGATTTGCCGACCTCCTTCCTTCGACTCTCTGAGGAGGTAGTGAAAGGCGGGCAGATCAAAATTGGAATAATGCTCAAGCAGCAACAGGCAGGATTCGCCCTTTTTTGCCCTCGCCATCAGGTCTTCGAGATTGGCGAAACCGTCGATCTTCGAGCCAGGCTGAAGATGGTCGATCAGGATCGGGTCGATGAGAGGCAGAAGTCCCGCATCGCCTGCCTGGAATACATCTTCGTCGGATATTTCCTTTTGCTTTTTCATCCTTTCCAACATGCGGGCGATAAGAGACATATAGCGGTCGCGGATTGAATCCATCATGGCTCCATTCGGTATCGGCTAAAAAGGACATCTGCTAACTACCAACTATAAGTGCGATAGGGGGCCTTGTCAATTTAGGTCACAATCGGTGAGGTTTTGATGCGAAGGTTCAAAAGTATTGAAAGAAGGGAAGGGGAAGTCCTGTCAGCGATATTCACCTGAACTGCCCCCTCCACCAAAATCTGTGCCTTCAGAGCTTTCGGGCACGCAGCCCTTTCTGTGCAAGGACTTCCGCAATCTGTACGGCGTTGAGGGCCGCACCTTTGCGCAGGTTGTCGGAAACCACCCACATATTGAGCCCGTGGGGAACCGTCGGGTCGGTGCGGATTCTACCGACAAACACCTCGTCGC
>PGXP01000098.1 GCA_002839205.1 Spirochaetae bacterium HGW-Spirochaetae-9 | reverse complement strand
TTCGACGTTGGCGGCTGAAGGCGTCATGGAGGTGAGGTTGGCGATATAACCGGTGCCACCCGCCTTGTCCAGGCTGCCGGCGAGCTTCATCTCATCGGTGAGGGTGATGAGATCGGCCTTCTGGCCTTTTTCGTGGAGGGCTATTATGGCGCTATAGATTTCGGCGTGTGCAGTGGCGTAGAAGTCATCGGGCCTTATGTAGCGAAGCACGACGCCGAGCGCGTCGGGGTCGAGAAGGAGGGCTCCGAGGCATGCCTGTTCGGCTTCATGGTTATTGGGCGGTATCTTGTCTTTTAAAATTGCTGGCGTCATCGCTTCCCCTTTTGCAACGGAATTATACGATGAAAATCAAAAAAATAGCATCGCGATCCTGGAATTCATCGATAAAATTCCAAGGGGCACGATGCTTCTTGAGAAATGGAAGAAGACGGTGATCGGCTTACATCTGGCCTGCGTTGATGGCAGCCTCGAAGGCTGCTGCCTGCTCCTCGTCCGTGACGGGTTCGGCGGCTTCAGCCCGCACTCTGCGGACACGCTGCTTCCTGGGCTGGTCGCTGTCTTCGGTTTTTTCGGCCTTAACTTCCTGGCCAACGATGGTGAGCCTTAGGGTAGCCTCTTCTTTTTCATAAAGGTGAATGAGGACCTTGTAGGTGCCTACGTTTTTGATTGCCCGGCCGGGTACTTCGATCTTCTTCCGGTCGACTTCGATGCCTTTTTTGAGAAGCTCATCGGCGATCATCGCGTTGTTGACGGCACCGTAGAGTTTTCCGTTGGCTCCTGCGGGCATCGAAACGGAGATTTCCTCGGCCTCGAGCTTTTCCCTCAGGGAAGAAGAAGACAGCCGCTTGGCTTCCTTGATGGAGTCGATTTCGTTCTTTTTCTTTGCAAAGAGGCCTACGCTCTTTGTGTTGTAGACGACAGCCAGGTCGCGGGGGAGAAGAAAGTTCCTCGCGTAACCCGGCGCTACATCCTTGACATCGCCAATTTCGCCAAGGTTAGGGACGTCCTGATTCAGGATGATTTTCATTTCAAGGCTCCTTTTATGGTGCGGTATGGAAGCCATACCTCGGTAATGCCCAATACGGGCAAAGCAATCATGATGATCGCGCCTACTGCGGAACTGAGCGCCACTGCCAGGACGGCAATGGGCGCCAGGAGGCGCAGAAAGCGAGTCGCATTAAACTGTCTGGACAGATGGGAAAGTATGCCCATGCCCTGGATGGCGTAGACGGATGCGGAGCAGAGGGCAATGTTCCACGCTGCCGCTGCAAGGTAGCCCGACTGCCCCGTCATCAGTACGACGAGGAGAAGGGTCCATGCAAGGAGGGTGGGCCACAGGGCGATGGAAGGAACGCGGATGTCGGCCATGCTCAGGAAGGTTTTTGCGCCTTCATCGGCTACTTTCCTTCGTCGCGCCACAATGACGGATCCTATCCACCAGCTTCCTGCCAGCATCCAGAGAATGAGGGCAGAAAACGCCGAACGTATCATACCCATGGCGCTGTCGACGGCTGTACGGGCATTAAAAACCGCGTCGCCGCTCGCGCCTGTGGAATTCATGGTCACGGCGACATACTCCACAAGCCAGGCTGAAAAGTTTTTATCGGAGGTAGCTTTCAATACGAAGGGCGCCGCCAGGGCCGACAGCAGGGCTGTGGCCAGGACGATGCTTGCGCCTCTACCAAGTCTGCCAGGCTTCACGTTGATGAAACCAAGTGCTGCCAGCAGGAGAAGCGGCGGAAGCAGGCCCGATGCGAGAACGAGTGGATCAACTACCTTCATTTCCAGCATTCTGAATATCTGCCCGGCTGCTATCACGAGAAATGCGAACGACGCTGCGATAAGGCCCGATCGGTTCCCCCGCGCGGCGAAGGCATGCTGTACCGGCACGAGAAAGGCGAAGGAGAGAACATAGGAGAGATAGATGAACCCGGCGAGTAAGCCCGCCGAGGCATTGA
This sequence comes from Spirochaetae bacterium HGW-Spirochaetae-9, assembly GCA_002839205.1. The sequence goes on along the minus strand of PGXP01000098.1, from coordinate 4,791 downwards.
GGAGAAACTCCCTGTTCCTGGCCATACGCACGTTTCCGTCCACTTCGCTGCCGCCTGTATGCTTATTTCACGACGTAGGGCAGGAGGGCAAGCGCGCGGCAACGCTTGATGTTGACGGCGAGGGCTCGCTGGTGCTTCGAGCAGGTGCCGGTGATGCGCCGGGGCAGAATTTTTCCCCGTTCCGTCGTATAGCGCCGCATGGTATCCGAATCTTTGTAGTCGATCCGCGCTTTCTGGGTGCAGAACTTGCAGACCTTTTTCTTGAAGAATCCCTTGCCCTTGCGGGGTCCGCCGGAGCGGTCATCGTCCCTGCGGCCTTCACCCTGATCGTCGGAGCGGCCGCCCCTTGAGTCATTGCTATTGTTCATATCTGACATTATAGTCTCCTATTTATCGCTTTGTATCAAAAAGGAATATCATCGTCGAAATTATCGACGGGCCTGGCGGCCTGGCTGGATGTGGGCGAAGGTCCACCCTGCTGTTCACTGCCGGATTCGTAGGCTGCGGCCTGCTGCTGCGGTTTCTGATAGCCGCCACCGGAGCCCGACGGAGCGCTCCCCAGAAGGCGGACATTGCTGGCGTTGATAACAACCTTGGCTCGCGGCTGCCCGTCCTGTTCCCAGCGATCCTGCCTCAGTTCGCCTTCGACACCGACCTGCTGGCCCTTTATCAGGTAGCGGTTCACCGCTTCGGCACCCTTGCCCCAAAAATCGATTTCGAAAAAGCTGGTTTCATCCACCCATTCCTCGCCCTGCTTTCGTGAGCGGTTGACCGCTATGGAAAAGCGTGCGATAGGCATTCCCGATTTCGTGTATTTGAGTTCCGAATCCCGTGTGAGTCTTCCCACCAGAACTACGACGTTTATGTCGCGCATGCAAGGCCTCCCCGGCTTAGGCTTCCGCTTTTACCAGAAGATATTTCAGAATGCTGGTGTTGAGTTTGAATGCCCTTTCCAGAGGTATGACGCTCTGGGGATCGAGGTTCGTGCGGTACAGAATGTAGTGGCCGCGGTCTTTTTTCTTGATGGAATACGCCAGCAGGCGGTCTCCCATATCCTCTTCCTTCACATCCGCGGCGTTGAACTGTGTCAGGTCGGCCGCTACTGCTTCCTTGCCTTTCCGGAACGCATCTTCCTCCGAAGGCAGGACTACGACAATCTCATATGGTCTCATGCTTTTTCTTTCCTCCTTGTGGACCTATCCCTCCATACGGAGGGCATCTGATTCAACCGAAGCCCGAAGGGCGTCGATTGAATAAAGAGGGAGCATTTTTATAGCATGTTTGACCATTCTTATGCAATACTTGCAATTGCTTGCACAATTCCACATAATTGGACGCAAAATTTCCCGGAGGAACCATGTCCGACATCATCGCACCCCGCGTATTGAAAGGCTTCCGCGATTACCTTCCGGAAGCGGAAAATGCCCGATCGTCCCTGGTAAAAAAACTGGAGAAAACCTTCCGCTCCTTCGGCTTCGTACCTATCGATACGCCCAGCCTGGAATATGCCGAAATCCTCCTTGGCAAGGGAGGAGGCGAGACAGACAAGCAGGTCTACCGCTTCAACGACAACGGAGGGCGCGATGTCGCCCTGCGCTTCGACCTCACCGTTCCCTTTGCGCGCTTCATGGCCGAACATGTCGAGGAGCTCTACCTCCCCTTCCGCCGATTCCATGTCGCCAAAGTGTGGCGAGGCGAGAACACCCAGCGCGGGCGCTACAGAGAGTTCATGCAGTGCGATTTCGATATCGTCGGAACCGACTCTGCCTCGGCCGATGCCGACATTGTCCTCGTGATCGCGAGCGCCATGGAGGCTCTGAACGTTGGAGAAGTGCGAATCCGGATCAATCACAGGGGGCTTTTCAACCGATTCCTCGCTGCAGCCGGCTGCGCCCAGAAGTCGGTAGCTATTCTTCGCACGGTGGACAAGCTGGAAAAGGTTGGCAGGGATGAAACCCTGGCCCAACTCACTGCCGAGGTTGGCGCAACGAATGCAGCCCATATTCTCGACTTCATCGCCCCGGCGGAGACTTTTGAGGCTACCCTGCAAAAGATGTTCAGCTACTGCGCTTCAGATGATCCGGAGGCCTTTGATGCCCATAAGCGACTTTCTAATGTATACGAAATAGCACAGGCTGCGGGATATGCAGGCTCCATCGTCCTCGATCCGAGCATAACGCGGGGTTTGGATTATTATACAGGCATTGTCTTCGAGACCTCGCTGCAGGCAATGCCTGCCATAGGATCTATCTGTTCCGGAGGCCGCTATAACGAGCTCGCGAGCCTCTACACATCGAAAAAGCTGCCAGGTGTTGGCGCCTCTGTCGGCCTCGACAGGCTCCTCGCCGCCCTCGATGCCTTGGGGATGTCTTCTTCCGATGGCAATGCTCCCAAGGTTATGGTGGCCAATCAGGGCGATGCCGCAGTGAAAACCCTCCACGCCATCGCTTCCAGGTTGCGGGGACGCGGCATCGCAGCAGAGGTTTACCCTGAAGTGAAAAAACTTGCGGCACAATACGGTTACGCCGAGAAAAAAGGTATCCCTTATGCCCTTCTCGTCGATGATGCGAGCCTTGCTGCCGGACACTACCCCCTGCGTGATCTGAAAAAAAGATCTACACAGGTTTTTCCCAGCTTTGAATCTCTGGCTGACTGTCTGGAATCTGCCTTGGATGGAGAAGATGCGTGAGCAAAGTTTCATTCCATACTGCTTCCGCCCTTATCCGCACCTTTGTGATAAGGGCCGGCAGATTGACCGATGCGCAGAGGGAGGCGATAGAGGTCTATGGTTCTGCCTATATCCTGCCCGCCGTTGAGAAAAATCTCGATCTGGAGGCCATATTCCCGGACAGGCGGCCAGTGGTGATGGAGATTGGCTTTGGCATGGGCAAGGCGACCTGGCAGATCTCGAGGGACAGGCCTCAGTACAACTACCTGGGCGTGGAAGTCCACAGCCCTGGCGTCGGCAAGCTCATCATGGAGCTGCGCGAGAATGCCATCGGGAATCTCAGGATCATTCAGCATGATGCCGTCGAAGTGCTCGCAGGGATGATACCGGAAGGAAGCCTGGCAGGTCTTCATATTTTCTACCCCGATCCCTGGCCCAAAAAGCGCCATCACAAGCGCAGGCTCATGCGCCAGCCCATCATCGATCTCATGATCTCCAGGCTCGCTCCCGGCGGCTATCTCTATTTTGTCACCGACATAGAGGAATATGGCCAATCGACGCTTGAACTGCTCGCTTCCTGCCCTGAGATAAAAAACGAGTACGAAGGGTTTGCGCCCCGGATCGAATGGCGACACGAGACAAAGTTCGAGGTCAAGGCTGGAAAAGCCGGCAGGAAGGCTTACGAGCTTTATTATTCGAAGAAGGCGCTCAGCTTCCGGTAGAGTGCGCCGATCGTTTCTTTGGCTGCCGCCGGCACTTTCTCATCAGCGGCGGCGTCGGCCAGGCTTTCCAGGCTCGCTATGCTTTCGTTGAGAGCGGTATGGAAGCCCTTTGAAACCCTGAACCAGAAGGTGCCGGCTCCATCGGAATAGAGGGTCACAAAGCCCAGCCGCCTGTCCTTGCCCTTGGGCAGGGCCACCTGGAGCACATGGTCGAGATTGGCAACGAGCTTTTCCAAACCATCAAGATTTACGGAGCGGCTGGGTTCCTGTCCCATAACCTCAAAGTTGGCGCTTCGAGGCCACTCGCGTTCCAGGTCAGCCTCCAGATTGAGCCAATCCTGTATCCTGATGACGGTTTCGAGCTTTTCTCCCTCGAGGAGTCTTAAATTCCTGTAGCGTATCGAGGCAAGAAGGCCCTTGTAAGCTGAACCTCCGTCCCTGTCGATGTTCTGCCTGGCCAGGCTGAAGGTTTCCCAGGGCAGCACGACAATCTTCTTCTTTCCCGCACTTTTTTCGAGATCGAAAATCTGGCCGCCCAGCTTGATCTTGTCGGTAAAATCGCGGGTTTCGCGCCGTCCCTCGACTTCGCCGCGCGGACGCTGTCGTGTCCTCTCCTTCTTTCCTGCGTCGCCGGAATCATATCTGCGGCTGTCGACGATAGAAAGAAGGCGTTCGGCGACGATAGGCGAAATCTTCGAAAGCAAGTCGCGAGGCAGGGGCGAAACTGACATGGCATACATTCGCGTTGTGCGGACGATCTCTCCAGCCACGATGAAGTCGGGATTCTCCCTGAACATAACCGATCCTGGGTGGATCGAGATTTTCTCGGCGGTGAGCGAACGGAAAAGGCCCCGCTCCTGGCGCGAGCAAATAAACTGGATGAGGCCGCGCGCCACAGCACAGAGGTAGTCATAGGGCGAGCCGCCCTTGAGTATCGGTATTTCCATGTCGGAGACAATGAGGCCAAGCTGCTCGTGGATGCGAACGATCTCGCGCATCGTTCGCTCGTCGAGGTAGTTCTTTTCACAGAATTTTGCCTTGTCGGGGGATGCCTCAAAGGCCTGAAAGATGCGCAGATACGAGACAAAGTCGCCCATGGGATCCCTGAAGGCATGATGGGCGCGCCGGGCTTCCATCTCCTCGCCGGGCGGAAGTATGTAAGGGCTCATCGTCGAGAGGAAGGAAGCAGCGACAAGGGTTTCGTGGAGGACATCCGGATACCGCATAATCGATTCGACGATCATGCGCGAGAGCCTGGGCAGGAGAGGGAAGAGGCACATCATCTCGCCGATCTTGGACAGGGTGCGGTCGCCCGAGAGGGAATCGAGGAGATTGAGAATGTCGATGGCGCCGGCTATGCCGCTTTTGGGCGGCTTGGATATAAAGTCAAAGCTCTCGAAG
>PGXP01000097.1 GCA_002839205.1 Spirochaetae bacterium HGW-Spirochaetae-9 | reverse complement strand
CCGGCGAAGCTTTCGTCGAAGGCGATGCGGCCGATATCGAGAGGATGGGACAGGCTGTGGCCGAAGCGGTGATTCGGGGCGCGCGGTCCGCATCGGCCGCTCAGGCCGCGCCGACCTCGGGCTCCTTTGCCTGGCTGGACGGGATCGGTGTGCGCAGCGTATCGAGGGTAGTGGCGCTGCCGTACGCCGAAGCTTTATCGAAAGAAAAGGTGAGCAGGTTTCGGAATCAGTTGGCTGCTGTGCGGGAAGGTGATCCGGCACAAAGCAGCTTCGCCGGGACGCACGACAATCCCGCTCTCGGTACGGAGGCTTTGTCAGCCTGGGCCGATAAAATGCTGGAAACCAGCTTCGATGAAGAAGGATGCTATAGCGGACCGCCTTCGGAACCCGCGCGCTTCAGCTTCTGCGAATTGGGCTCGAGTCTTGGCCCTTCAATGCAGTTCTTTTCGCTGCCAGGGGAAGCTTTTTCCCGGATAGGGCTTGGGCTCAAGGCATCCGCCAGACCTTCTCGGCTTTTCGTATGCGGCTACTGCGGCGGTTCTGTGGGATACATGCCGACCGAAGCCGCTTTTTCTCAGGGAGGCTACGAAGTGGAGCGCGCTTTCATGTTCTATGGCAGGCCTGCTCCTCTTTCCGGGAGCCTTGAAACAATGATACCAACCCTCTATGACGAGCTGCGCAAGGAGGCGATATGAACAAGGATGTTTTGGCGATACATGGCGGTCCGGCCGCGGTGGGCGAAGAGCCCCGCGACCTTTTCCTCTGGCCGATCATAACCGAGGCTGATGAGCAGGCGGTGCTCTCTGTTCTGCGCAACCGCAGCATGAGCGGTACGGAAATCACGAAGCGCTTCGAAAGGGAAATGGCCGAATGGCTCGGCGTGAAGTACGCACTCGGCTACTGCAACGGCACCGCCGGCATACTCTCCGCGCTTTGGGCCTGCGGCATCGGCGCGGGTGATGAGGTGATCTGCCCCTCGGTGACCTACTGGGCGAGCGCCGCGCCCGTGCTCAGCCTGGGCGGCGCCGTCAATTTCGCCGACATCGACGCCACGACACTTTGCATAGATCCGGAAGACATTGAACACCGCATCGGACCGCGCACCAAAGCCATCATGGTTGTCCACTACGCCGCCCATCCCTGCGACATGGATCGCATTCTCCCCCTAGCCCGCAAGCACGGTCTTCTGGTGATCGAGGACGCTTCCCACGCCCAGGGCAGCCTGTACAAAGGTAAGGCCTGCGGCACTTTCGGCGACATATCCATCATGAGCCTGATGACTGCCAAGGCATTCGCCATCGGCGAGGGCGGCATGGTATTCACCAATGATCGCCATCTCTATGAGCGCTGCATCTCCTACTCCTTCTACGAGCGCACAGGGACAGGCTCTGAATTTTTCTCGCCCGACAACCAGCTCACCGAACCCGAGCTGATGAAGTTCGCCGGCATCCCCGCAGGCGCATGCAAGCACCGGATGCACCAGATGAGTTCCGCCGTCGGGCTGGAACAGCTCAAGCACTATGACGAGCGTATCGCTGAAATCGATGAAGCGATGAGCTATTTCTGGGATTCCCTGGAGGGAACGCCGAGGCTCTCGGCGCACAGGATTTCCAAGGCCGATGGTTCATGCATGGGCGGCTGGTACTACGCCCAGGGGCTTTTCGATGAAAGAGGGTTGCCGCCAGGATCCCTCGCGAAGATCTGCGCCGCCCTGCGGGCCGAAGGAGCGGGAGCCTGCGCTCCCTGCAAGAATGGCCCGTTGCATCTTCACCCCTATTTCAACGAGCTCGACATATTCGGACTCGGGACCCCGACCCAGGTGACCTTTGCCTCGCGCGACCTCAGGCAGGCAAGAGGCAGCCTGCCTCGCGCCGAAGGGATAACGGATCACTCCTTCAGCGTGCCATGGTTCAAGCATCCCGACCGCGCGGCGATCGACCGCTATGTGGAGGCTTTCCGGAAGGTTTTCGGGCACGCTGACGAGATTGCAGGCAACTGAACCATATGCCTCTACACTCCTGCCGGAAGCCCAGGATCGTTCTTCCTGTATCTTTCCTCGAAGCCATGCTATAGTGCAAAAGGAAGGAAAACGAAAGAATAGGCAAATTTTTCGGACAAGGCGGCGGGAATGAACGCATTCGAGCGCAAGCGGCGCATCATGGAGATGCTCGACAAGAAAGAGTCGATCGAAGTGGTGGAGCTGACGAAGCTCTTCGGCATATCGAAAGTGACGGCACGCAACGACCTGGACGACTTGGAAGCCAAGGGGCTGCTGGTGCGCACCCACGGAGGCGCGGTGCTCGCGGAAAAGCGGAACTTTGTGAGGCTTGTGAGTAATACGCTCAACGAAAACAGCGATCGAAAGCGGCGGATCTGCGAAGCGGCCGCCAAGATGGTGGAGCCTGGGCAGATCATCATCATAGATTCGGGCAGCACGACCGTCCACCTGGCCCCTCTGGTCTCCGAATTGCCTATCACGGTCATCACCAATTCGGTGCTCGTTGTCCAGAAACTCATGGGCGCAGAGCAGGTCCAGCTCATTGTGGCGGGAGGACTATTGAGGCGGCCTTCGATGTCCCTCATGGGCGTCCATGCGCGGCACAGTATCGAGGAAGTGCGCGGAGATCTGCTCTTTCTCGGCGCTTCCAGCGTCACAGCGGACCAGGGTATCACCTGCAATAACATCATAGAAGCCGACACTAAAAAGGCCATGATCCGGAGCGTGACCAAGGTCTGCCTCCTCGTCGACTCCTCGAAGTTCGGCAAGGTTTCCCTTGCGAAAATCTGCGATTGGGACTCGATCGACATCCTCATCACCGATGCCATCGACCCTGAGACTCGCGGCAGTCTTGAAGCCCATGGCGTCCAGATCATCATCGCGTGAGCCCGGCATGAAAGCGCACAAAGGCTCCGGCATGCTGGAGCACGAGCCTGTGATGTCCCTCGTCGTCATGAACTCGAAAGCCGAGGTATCCAACTATCTTTCAGGTCTCGAGCCTGTAGGTGCGCGCGATGCCGCCCGTTTCGAGCTTTCATACACGATGTCGCCCGAATTCCTCGACGAGCTCGAACCCCTCATCACGGGACGCGTTCCATCCCTTCACGCATGCTGCCCCGCCACGAGGAATTTTCCCAATTTCGCGAGCGCCGATCCGGCCGTGATCGCCGAATCCTTTTCCGACATGAAAGCCACGCTAGCGACGGCCCGCCGCTTCGGGGCGAGCATAGTCGTGCTCCACGCAGGCTACGTTACCGACAGCCCGATGTCGGCATTGTTCAAGGAAAGAAGCGCTTTGCTGGCTCGGCAGGAATTCGCCGAAGACATCCGGCATGCCGATGGAGCGATCTGTGGTCCTGACTACAACAGGACCGGGAAATACATGCGTCATGCGGCTCGGGCCAAGGAAAATCTCATCACGCTCGCCGCGCTGTACGCGCGCGAAGGAGTCGAAGTCGCGGCGGAGAACCTCAACCCCAGGGTCGGCTATCTCTTCCATACACCCGACGAGATGGTCGAAATTGCATCGCTCCATCCGAATCTCGGCATCTGCCTTGATGTCGGCCATCTGTACATATCCTCCTTCGCCTACGGATTCGATTACATCGAAGGGCTCCGTGCTATAGTCGCCACAGGGAAGGTGCTCACCTGTCACCTGCACAGCAACAGCTCAAGTCCGGCCCGATTCCGCGACGACCATCACAGCATCGACCGCAACAGTTTTCCGATCGGCAAGGTGCTTGAGGCGCTCGCTCCTTCCGGCGCCAACCTCGTGCTCGAACTCCTCGAAGAACCCCTGCGTAATCACCTTCTCCTTCGCAGTCTCCTCTCTGGATCGTGACCGCAGTTGCTCGGGCAGGGTTGAGCGTAGACAGTAGAGAGAGGATGTTTCTTTTCTTTTTTTTTCTTGCCTTTATTTTCTTTTATGCTATACTGCCTCCGATAACCAAGAGAAACCCCGAAACCTCGGGGAGTTCAATACTATTCACAGGAGGAAAATGTGAAAAAGGCACTTGCGCTCATCGTTGTGTCAGTTATGGCCTTCGGTTTCGTCGGCACTATTGCCGCGAAGGACCTTCCCTTCCCTGACCCCGAAAAGACCGTCACTATCGTCGTGCCCCACGCGGCCGGCGGCGGCACCGACCTGGCCTTCCGCCCCCTCGTTGAGGAGATGAAGCGGATAGCCCGTTCTTCCTTCATCGTGAGCAACGTTGCCGGCGCAGGAAGCGCGACAGGCGCGAATGAAGTCATCAACAGCGCGGCCGACGGCTACACCCTGCTCGCAAGCGGTACGCACACGATCGCAGCTGAACTCCAGGGCCTCACGGCCGGCAATTCGGAGCTCGAAGGCATCATCGGCATGAACTGGGATCCCTTCATCGTCGCGGTCAATGGCAAGAAGCCCTGGAACAACATGAAGGAACTCATTGCCGCCGCCAAGGCGACCCCGGGCAAGATTTCCCTCGGCAACGCGGGCATGGGCGGAGCCACTGGCGTCGCTTCCGTGGGCATCAACCTGTCTTTCGGGAAAAGCTTCAATGTGACTCCCTTCAATGGCGGGGCCGACCTTATAGCCTCTGTGCTCGGCGGACACTGCGACGTGGGCATCTTTTCTCAATCCGAATTCCTGGCGAACAAAGCGAGCATGAAGGCGCTCGTCATCCTCAGCGACGACAAGAGCTCGCTCGCCGAACTGGCCTATATCCCCACACTCGCCGCCGCAGGCTATCCCGATCTTAACGTGCCAGGCGGATCATTCAAGTCGCTTTCCGTGAAGAAAGGCACTCCCCCCGCCATCAAGGCATACCTCGCCGACCTGGCGGAAAAGGCTTTCATGTCCGAAAGCTACCAGAAATTCATGGCGAAGAACGGCCTCATCCCCGCGTTTTCGAAGTTGGCTGATCTCGATGCCTACAACGCCAAGATCGTCGCAGACTACCTTCCCATCATGAAGGAAGCCGGCCTGCTCAAGAAGAAATAAGCGCGAGGAAGCAATGATGAAATCACCCGGATCCCGAAAAACCGTTCCCGTCGCGATGCTCGTATTTTCGCTGGCATATTTTCCATACATCCTTGCACAGGGAAATTCGAAAATGATAGGCGATGAAATCGGCGGTGATCCGGGCGGATTTCTCCTGCCCGCATTTCTTGCGGGATTCATGATGCTTGGCGCGCTCTATCTGCTCTTCATGGACAAGACTCCCGGCAGAGCGGAACCCGCTCCTCGGGCTGGTGCCAAATTCTACTTCGCCATCTGTTCCGGAATTCTCTATGTCCTTCTTTTCTCGAAACTCGGCTTCATCATCACTTCCACACTGCTCGTTTTTTCCTTGTCGTTCATCGCTTCCCTGGATACAGCGATACGGAAAAATCTGGCTCCGCTTTTCGCGGGCCTCGCAGGAACCTTGGCTTTCACTGTCGGCTACTATTCGGCGGGCAGATTCATGACCCGATACCTCTTACAGGTGGGACGCACAACGTCATTTACCATTGCTTCGGCGCCCTTCTTCGTTTTTTCGGCCAATATGCTGGTGCTCGGACTGCTTCTCTACATTGCCGCCAAGATGGTTCGCCGCATGAAACCTGGATTGATGTCTCGCAAGGTTGCGGTCATAAGCTTGGTGACGGCTGGCAGCGTAGAATTCCTTTTCCTCGTGTTCAGGCAACTGTTCCTCGTGAACCTGGCGCGCGGCATCATCACCTGGTAGGGGGGCTGCATGGACATCCTGGCTTCTGCGGTTTCGCAGGTTTTCACTTTCGGCACTATCGCGTGGATTTGCATCGGTTCTGTACTGGGGATAATCCTCGGCGCCCTTCCCGGACTCACGGCGACGATGGGCATCGCCCTCATGCTCCCTATCAGTTTTCAGCTGTCCAACGCAGCCGGGATGGGGCTCCTGCTCGCCGTTTACTGCGGCGCGGTTTCAGGTGCGTCCATCCCGGCGATTCTGCTTGGAATTCCCGGCAATCCAAACGCGATCGCCACGGTTGAGGATGGCCTTCTCATGACGAAGAAAGGCCTCGCGGGACAGGCGCTCGGCGGGGCTGTCATCGCTTCCTTCATAGGTGGCATAGGCAGCCTGATCTGCCTCATCTTCTTCGCGCCCATGATCGCCTGCCCCACAGGAGACTCGTTGGAGATCCTATCGTGGGTCGGGTCCGCCTCAGCGGAACCGACGATCTGGTACGTGTGCGCCTCGCCGGTCTCGGCATCCTGGAGCTGCACCTTGCTGCCAAGGGCGACTTTGTCGCTCTTGGCGGGAGACTCGATCAACGTCGCATGCGCCAGGATGAGATTGATCTCTGCTATGCGGCTCTCAACCCAGGCCTGCTCGTTCTTGGCGTCATCGTATTCAGAGTTCTCGGAGATGTCGCCGAACTCCTTGGCTTCCTTGATCCGCTCGCCTACTTCGCGTCGCTTGACGGTCTCGAGGTGGCGTAGCTCCTCTTCAAGACGTGTCTGGCCTTCGGCTGTGAGAGCGATTTCCTTATGCATCAGGTGTGTACTCCCGGTACGTCGCCACGCGCCGAGCACTGCTCGGCACCCCGTGGACTAACGGACGGGCTGCCCTGGAGGGCAGCCCGAAAATGTCCACGAAAGTATACCCGAAATAGACCAGGGGACAAGGAGGAGTCTGAAGACCGCCCGATCGGCTACTCTTCTTCTTCGTCGTCCTTGGTCTCCGCCTTGGCTTTGGGCTTCGGCGCGACCTCTGCTTCGTCGTCCTCGTCGTCCTTGCCCTCAACGCCCTCGCGTACC
>PGXP01000096.1 GCA_002839205.1 Spirochaetae bacterium HGW-Spirochaetae-9 | reverse complement strand
CTGCCATCCTGGCGCTCCTGGTACAGAGGGGGAGTGCGGTGAACATAGATATTATCATGAAAGATAGCAGGCGCGAACTTCGATTCTCGGCTGAAGCCCAGCCTGCCGACACCCTCCTCGATCTGCTGGAGAAAATCCGGAAGCAGGAAAAGCCCGATCTTCTCTACAGGCATTCCTGCCATCACGGCTCATGCGGCAGCTGTGGCGCCATGATTAACGGTACGCCTCGCCTCATGTGCCTCACCAGGCTGGGCGATCTGGAATCGTCGGACATCCTTCTCGAACCTCTGGCAAAAATGACGGTAATTGAGGGAATTGCAGTCTGGCCTGGCTCCCTTTTCGACGCGATTCCTGATACCGACTATCTGAAGCCTATCGAGGGCGGCGACGGCAGCCGCCTTGAAGACTGCATAGAATGCGGAATCTGCATGGCGGCCTGCCCCGCAAGTGAGCCTTTTATCGGCCCTGCGTCCCTCGCCGCGGTGGCCGTCGAGCTAAAAAAGCATCCCGAGCGATCCCTCGAAATGAGGGCTATCGCCGACGGCCCAGAGGGGACGATTGGATGCGAGCGGGCTTTCGAATGCAGCAAGCGCTGCCCGCAGGGCGTGGCGCCTGGACGAAAGATAGCGGAGCTTTCGAGGAAAAGGGACAGGAAACTATAGTTCCATCTTAATACAGGAAAATCGGTTTATTCCCTTTTGAGAACCGTTACGCAATTGGTAGCAGCGCTTCCTCCGACGTTGAATGACACAGCCACCTCAGGCTGGCATTTAGTGGGCGCGGCACCGATGGGATCGCCGATGAGCTGTTTGAAGAGAAGGGCATGCATCGAAACGCCGGTAGCTCCTACGGGATGTCCCTTGGCCTTGAGTCCGCCCGAGAGGTTTACGCTGCATTTCGGGTCGCTTCTGTCAAAACGCCCTTCCATGTAGTCATAGCCGGCGCGTCCGTCGGCGGAGAGACCGAGGGCTTCGGTGCACAGTATCTGATTGATCGTAAAACAGTCATGCACCTCGGCTATATCGATATCGGCGGTGCTTACTTTGGCCTCGGCGTAAGCCCTGCGCGCGGCTTCCTTGCCGGCGATGAGTTCATGCATGTTGGAGCGCATCGAAATGGGCATATATTCGTTGGCGTGTCCGATGCCTGCAATCTTCACCCTTTTCCCGCCCAGCGCGGTCGCATCTTCCGAGCGCATGATCACGAGGGCTGCAGCGCCATCGGTCACGAGTGAGCAGTCGTGGAGGCGCAAGGGCGCGGCTATCATCGGATTTTTCTCTTCGGGGAGGGCGAGAATAGCCTCTGCCGTCGTTAGTCCGAGGCGATCGGAAGGCCCACCCTTGCCAAAATGGGCGAGGGGGTTGTCCAGGCCGTTCCTGTAGCAGAGGGCAGAGACCGATGCCAGCATTCTGGCCAGCGTTTCCTCCGAGTAGCCATAGTGGGCGATGTAGCCTTTAGCGTATTCGGCGAAGAGGGCGGGGAAGGTCATTCCCTTTTCACCCTCCTCTGGCCAGTAGGAGCAGGTGGCCAAAGCGTGAGTGACGCCCTTGGTGGACAGAAGATTCATCTTTTCAGCGCCGAGCACCAGAGCAATCCTGGCTCTTCCCGCCTCGACGGCATAGATGGCGTCATAAAGTGCTACGGAACCTGAAGCGCAGGCATCCTCGCAGCGTGTCATCGACTTGAATCGCAGGCCTTCGGGATCAATGGCGAGAGCCGCCGCAGCCAAATGCTCCTGGTTAGCGAAAAGTCCGGGAGCGCAGCTGGCCATCCACACGCCGTCCACATCCTTCGCGGCTATTCCAGCATCGGCGAGAGCTCCCCTTCCCGCTTCCACGATAAACTCATAGACCGATTTCAGGTCTGTTATTTCACCCGTTTCCTTATTTTTCTGAACAAAGCTTCCAAACTTTGTGTTGTATGCGCCAACGATGCTCACCTTGGACATAGTGCCTCCTGCTCCGATTTATTGACGATTTTGGCAGCGAAATTCGCGATAATTTCCCTGAAGCGCCCAGGATTTTCGACAATTATGGAATGCCCTACACCCTCGACTATCTCAAGCCGACCCTGGGGATACGCGCGGGCAGTATCCTCTGCCATAGACTCCGTGATGATGAAATCTTTCCTTCCCCAGAGGACGAGGACAGGCTTGTCAAATGACGTTGTGCGCTTCTCAATATCGAATGCAGACAAGGCCTCGGCGTTCCCAGTCCAGGCTTTCTCGGCCATAGCTGCGGCATCATCGACAAGATTTTCGAAAAGCACGGCGTCCTGCAGTGTTGGAACCGTTGCGGCAAGGGCCTTGGAGAGGAGGTTTCTGTCCTTTCGCATCATCTCGATGAATGGATAGCGTTCGCGAGGCGTTATAAGGCCTTTCGGAGAGGCTGAATCGACGAGCACGAGGGCACTGACGAGGTCAGGCCTCCTTACGGCCAGAGATTGGGCGACGCCGCCTCCGAGGGAATGTCCGATGACGATGGGCGATTTCAGATGTAGGGCTTCGATGAACTCTCCAACATAGTCGGCGTATACATGGAGATCGGGATCGCCTTCAAGCGGCGACGACTTGCCGAAATTGGGCAGATCCAAGGCAAAGGTCTGGAAGCCTGGAATATCCATCACCTGGGAAAACCAGCGGCTCGAGCCGGTATTGCCGTGAACGTACACGAGGGGCTGTCCGCTGCCGATGGCGGTGTAGAAGAGATGCAAGCCACCAATGAGAAGAAAGGCGCCTGTCATTGTTCAACCTCCGATATCAATGCGTCAACCATCGCCGCAACGGCGCCTGGCTGTTCGATGACGGAAGCATGCCCCGCCCCGGGGAGGACTTTCATCGTCGAATCGCGGACAGCCTCCGCTATGATTGTGGCAAAGCCTTCGTGCTTCAGGATATCCTTATCGCCTACGAGCACAAGAGTCGGGCAGGTTATGCGATTCAGTTTTGAAGTGAGGTCGACGGCGAGGAAGGAGCGGCAGAGGGAAGCGAAGCCCTCGAACCAGTCTCCGGGCAGCGCAGCCACGGCATCCTCGCGCGCGGCAAGAATGGAAGCGTTGGCCGCTATATAGGCGGAAGAATAGGTCCAAGGCAAAAGAACCTTGTAGAAAACTCTTGAATCCGCGAGGGCTGCGGCCATCCATGATTCTGCCGTCGCCCGCAGCAGGGGATCGAGCTCGCTCACCCCATCGATAACGGTGAGGCTCGAGCATTTTTCGGGATGGGCAAGGGCGAAGGCCATGCCGACTTCAGAGCCGTAGGAAGTGCCGACGATATGCGCTTTCGGAATTGACAGATGCTCCATCAGGGCGCCGAGATCCTCCGCGTGGCCCCCGAGGCTGTATCCGCCCTTCGGTTTATCGCTCAGGGTTTGACCCCGCATGTCGTGGCAGAGGAACCGGTATTGTGTCCCTAGCGCGTCGATGAAGGGCTTCCAGTGCCCGATGGACATCGCAATCCCGTTGAGGAGAACGACGACAGGGCCCTTCTCGCCGAATATTTCATAGCGGAGACGGGCACCATCAGCAACAAAATCCGGCACAGATCCCCCTATATCCCAAGATAGGACTTGAGGACGTAGGGATTCGTCTTCAAGCCTTCGGCGCTGTCCTCTATCACGATCTTCCCGTTTTCAAGGACATAGCCGCGGTCGATGGACCGCAGGCTCTCGCGGACATTCTGCTCCGTCACGAGGATGGAGACTGTCTTCTTGAGCTCCTTGAGGACTTCGAACACCTCGGCCACGATGGAGGGCTGGAGGCCGAGGGAAGGCTCGTCGAGGATAAGGAGCTTGGGGCATGACATGAGGGCCCGCGCGATAGCGACCATGCGCTGCTGTCCTCCCGACATTGTGCCCGCCAGTTGCTTCCTTCTCTCCTTGAGGATGGGAAAGAGGCTGAAGACCTTTTCCAGCTGCTCCGCGGTCCTGCCCTTCGCGTGGGGAATGTATGCAGCGCCCAGCATGAGATTGTCGTCGACCGACATGCCAGGAAAAAGTTCGCGTTCCTGGGGTACGAGCGCCACGCCCATGCGGGCCATCAGATGGGTTTCGGTGCCTTCAACCCGCTTTCCATCCAGTTCGATGGTTCCGCCCCAGACCTTGTTCAGGCCCATGACGGCGCCGATGAGAGTCGTCTTGCCCGCCCCGTTAGGGCCGAAAAGTCCGACAGACTCGGCGCCCACCTCGATGGAGACGCCATCCAGAACTTTCATTCGGCCATAGCCGCATTCCAGAGCATGAATTTTCAGCATCAGGCGGCTCCTCCCAAATAGGCTTCGATGACGCGTGGGTTTTTCGATACTTCCTCGTATGGTCCCTGGGCGATCAATTCGCCCGCCTCGAGGACGATGACGCGATGCGTCAGTTCGCGTATGACGCCCATCACATGCTCCACGACGCCCACAGCGAGTTTTCTTTCCTTCGCGACCTTCTGAACGGTGGCGATGAGATCCTTCGTCTCATCCGCGTTGAGTCCGGCCATCACCTCATCGAGGAAGAGGACTTCCGGCTCATTTGCCAAAGCCCTTGCAATCTCCATCTTTTTCACTTCGAGAATGGTGAGGCGAGAGGTGTCGCGGTTGATATCCTTAAGCCCCAGATCAGCGCAGAGCGCCTCGGCTTTTCTGCGTGCAGTCTTGAGGTTATTGCCTCTGGCAAAGATGGAGCCGACCATGATGTTTTCGATGAGGGAGAGATTCTCGAGGGGGTGGATGAGCTGGTAGGTTCGGGCTATGCCCTTGCGTGCCCGCTCGTGAGCCGGCGCGTAGGTGATGTCCTCGCCCTTGTACTCGATCCTGCCGTCGCTCGGCATAATGATGCCCGACACCAGATTGATGAAGGTAGTCTTGCCTGCCCCATTGGGTCCGATGATACCCAGGATTTCGCCCTCGTCCATGGAGAATGACACCTTGTTTACGGCGACCAGGCCCATGAAGCGCCTCGTCAGATCCGTGGTTTTCAGCTTGGTCATGTCGCCCTCCTGTCGCTTTTCCGCCCGGCCTTGCGCGCCATGCCCAGAAGTCCGTGGGGCATGAACAGTATGACAACGATGATCATCACCCCGTAGACCACGAGGTGGCCATAGGGAATCTGCAGCTTGAGCCACTCGGCTACGAGGCCAAGCAGGAGGCCGCCGAGGATGGGGCCCACCGTGCTGTGGATGCCTCCGAGGAGGGCCATCGCCATCGGCAGAAGGGTGAAGTCGGCGCTGAACACCGAGTCGGGCGAAGCGAAACCGTAGGACTGCACGAAGATGCCGCCTATCATTCCCTGAATCGCCGAAGTGATGACGAAGGTGACGAGAAGCCACCTGAAGATGTTGATGCCCGAGGATTTGGCCGAAATCTCGTTGTTCCTTATGGCCGTGAGGGCAAACCTGAAGCGGCTCTTGTCGAACCAGAAGGAGGCTCCAAGCGCTACGGCGAGGCCGCCCAGGGCGAGCCAGTAGAGGTGGCTCGATTTGCCGCCGAACATGACGCCTTCCTGGATGACGATGCCCTCGGGGCCGCCGGTGAAGTCGTGCAGGTTGTGGATGATGATGCGGAAGATCTCGCCAAGAGCCATCGTGACAATGGAAAAGTAAGTGTGCCTGAGCCTGAGGATGACAAGGCCGATGAGGAAGGCCACGAGGCCGGAAAAGAGCCCGGCGAAGGGTATGGAGAGCCAGTCGGGCATTCCGCCCCTGACGACGGCAAGGATGGTGGCGTAGGAACCGACGCCAAAGAGGCCGGCAATGCCGAAGGATATCTGCCCCGATCGGAGCAGCATGTCCCAGGTGACGGCAAGAGCCATGTACATCATGACGTTGCGCGCCACCTGCAGGGGATAGTCGCCCGCGAAGAGGGGCAGGATCAGGGCCAGGGCTCCAGCCCCGACGGCGATGGCGCGTGCAAGGCTGCGGTTCACGACTTCCTCCCTTTCAGCGAACGGCTCATGATGACAACAATGATGAGCACGAAGAAAACTATATCGGCCCAGCCGCGCGTGCCTCTGAAGGCGCGCAGGATATTTTCGGATATGCCGAGAAGGATGCTCGCCGAGAGTATGCCGGGGATATTGCCGACGCCCGCCATGGCGACGAGGCAGAAGCTTTTCATGGTAAAGGGCGAGCCCACCGAGGGGAAGATCGCCGATTTGGTGAGGAAGAGGGCGCCCATGGCGCCGACGAGGGCGAGGGCGAGGGCGAAGACAAATCCGTAGATTTTATAAACGTCTATGCCGACGATGGCGGCGCCTTTAGGGTTTTGCCCCACGGCGAGGGCAGCCTTGCCCGTCGTCGTCTTTGTGAGGAAGAACTTGAGCCCCACTGCATAGAGTATAGCCATGGCGATGAAGACGAAGGACCAGGTGCCGAAGGTAAGTTCGCCGATGTCCATGGACGAGGAAACATAATCGAGGGGCATCTTGTAGGTCTGGGACGTGAAGGCGAGGTTTATCACCTGCGTAAAGGCGATGGCGAGGCCGAAGGTGAGGATGAGCTGGTTGAGTTCGGGAGCCTTGATTGCCCTGCGGATGGTCAACTGGAAAACCACCCAGCCAAATGCCGCGGTGAGGAGACCTGCGGGGATTATCGCCAGCAAGGGGTCCATGCCTAAAGCTTTACAGGTGAAATACGTGGCGTAGGCAGCCAGCATCATGAATTCGCCGTGGGCCAGGTTGACGATATGCACGATGCCCAGCACGAGACCCATGGGTATGGCGATAGCCGCGTAGAGGCCTGCCGTCTGCAAGCCGTAGATGAGAACGGTCGGCTTCCAAAGTATCA
>PGXP01000366.1 GCA_002839205.1 Spirochaetae bacterium HGW-Spirochaetae-9 | reverse complement strand
CAATGTGTGGTCTGTGCGATCGATGTCCGTTCCAACCACACGTTCGATTCCGATGGAATGCTCGGGTGGGAAGTCTATGTGGCCGGAGGTAGGACACCAACAGGTCTGGAGGCCCTTTCCTGGGCGGTGGAAGCCGAGGACCGTGGGGCGGGGGAGATCCTGCTTACGTCCATGGACCATGATGGCACGAAAGCGGGTTTTGCGGTCGAACTGACCCGTCGCTTCAGCGATCGTGTCCGTATTCCGATAATCGCATCGGGTGGGGCCGGAGCGATGGAACATTTTACCGAAATCTTCACCTCCGGCGGTGCGGATGCCGCGCTGGCTGCCTCGATTTTCCATTTTCACGAGATAGACATTCCCGAACTGAAGATTTTTCTGGAAAAACATGGTATACCTATACGCCTGAACCGTTAGGTTGGAGGGAGTTTTGATGCAGGTAGATTTTAATAAAGGTAATGGACTGGTACCGGCAATCGTACAAGATGCGGTGACACGTCGTGTCCTCATGCTTGGGTATATGAATGAGGAGGCTTTGACCATTACACAAGAACGTGGCCTGGTGACTTTTTATTCGCGTACCCGACAAAAATTGTGGACGAAAGGGGAAACGAGTGGGAATTATCTTACGGTCCGTGAGATTGTCGCCGATTGCGACAACGATACCCTGCTTATAAAGGCGATTCCAGCCGGTCCGGTCTGCCATACCGGTAGCGATACCTGTTTCGATGAAGCGAACGATCCCGAGCTCATGACGTCAAGTGAATTCCTGCTCTACCTGGAGGAAGTCATCCACGACCGACGGGAGCATCCGATCGAAGGTTCATATACCAACCATTTGTTCTCCCGAGGTATCAACAAGATTGCCCAGAAGGTCGGAGAGGAAGCTGTCGAGCTCGTCATAGAGGCGAAGGACGACAACAAGCCCCTCTTCCTTGGCGAAGCCGCGGATCTCATGTACCACATGCTGGTGCTCCTTGCGCAGAAGAACATCAGGCTGGACGAGGTCATCGAGGTTCTCAAAGGGCGCCACTCCCGCTAGGTCGCCCATGGGAAAACCTGAAAGGAGCGCCCATACCAAAACCGGGGTGAGGATCTCCCTCATCTCCATAAT
>PGXP01000095.1 GCA_002839205.1 Spirochaetae bacterium HGW-Spirochaetae-9 | reverse complement strand
GAGGGCTACGGCCGTACCGAGGGTGCCTGGTTTTGTCCGCAGGGCTACCCGCCTCGGACCATCCGCTGAATCCGCCCAGGCTCTTCCTCCCGGATGATCGGTCACCGAGACGAAGGAGGGATTATGCGGCGAGATCGTTTCAACCGCCGTCATTATCGACTCCAGATCCCCTCCCCGGGGAGGGGGAACCACCTCTATGGAGAGGCATCGGCCCGATTTTAGCGAATCGGTCACGCTCTTGACAGGTTTTTTGTACTTAGGCATAGTAACGCAATACTATTACATAGCGTTCTTCCTGAGAATAGTGGGGGGAGCCGTATTGCTTTGCGCCGTGCGGGCGCCACTGGAGGCCCACATGCCCGAAATCAGCGCCAAGTCCCGTTCTTTCGGAGAATCGGTTATCCGCCGCATGACCCGCGTCGCGATAAAGCATGGAGCAATCAACCTCTCACAAGGTTTTCCCGACTTTGACCCACCCAAAGCCCTTCTCGAAGCCGCAGCGCATTCGGCTGCCAAAGGCCCTCATCAGTACGCCGTCACCTGGGGCGCCCAGAACTTCCGCGAAGCCCTCGCCGCCATGCAGAGCCGCTTTATGGGCATACCGATAAGCGCCAACGACCACATCGCCGTCACCTGCGGCGCCACCGAAGCCATGATGGCCGCCGTCATGACGGCGGTGGATCCGGGGGACAAGGTCATCGTCTTTTCGCCCTTCTACGAGAACTACCTGGCCGATGCCCTCCTCTCGGGGGCCGAGGCAGTCTGCGTGCACCTGCGGCGCGAAGCCGGCTCCGACGATTTCACCTTCGACCCGGAAGAGCTTGGCGCCGCCTTTGCAGCCGGCGCCAAGGCCCTCATCCTGTGCAACCCGGCCAACCCCACGGGCAAGGTATTTTCCAGGGCCGAGCTGGAGACGATAGCCGCCCTCGCCGAACGCCACGACGCCTTTGTCATCACCGACGAAGTGTACGACCATATCGTCTACGCGCCGTATGTCCACACCTACTTCGCTTCCCTGCCCGGCATGTTCGAAAGGACAATCTCCTGCGGCTCCCTCTCGAAAACCTACTCCATCACCGGTTGGCGCCTCGGCTACACGATAGCCCCCGCCCATGTCACCGACGGCATCCGCAAGATCCACGACTTCCTCACTGTGGGCGCGGCCGCCCCCCTGCAGGAAGCCGCCGTCACCGCCCTCGGTTTCGGCGACGACTACTACCGCGACCTGACGGCCCTCTATGCCTCCAAGCGCGACATCTTCCTTTCCTATCTGGACAAGGCCGGCCTTTCCTACGTGAAGCCCCAAGGTGCCTACTATGTCCTCGTCAACATTGAGGAATTCGGCGCAAAGAGCGATACGGCCTTCTGTGAATGGATGGCAGCCCACGCAGGCGTCGCCGCCGTGCCTGGCTCCAGTTTCTACAAGGATTTCGAGGATCGTTACATACGTTTCCATTTTGCCAAGAAGGATGAAACCCTGCATGCCGCGGGCCAAAAACTCCTCGGCCTGAAGGCGCTCTGGGCAGCGAAATAGCCTTTATTTTTCCAGGCGCCCGAGCAGCGCCCTGAAGGCCGAGCCCTCCTTCTTGAGTTCGCGCGAGCCGCGTGTGATCTTGCAGAGGGAGAGGCCGAGTTCCTCGGCTATTTTGCGTTGGGCCATGCCCTTCGAAAGTTCCTTGACCAGGGCCCAGCGTTTGGCCATTTCGTCGGCTTCGGCTGGCGTGAGAAGGGTGTAGAGGAATTCTTCTATGAGGGCGGCGTCCGCGCCCTCGAGGGCGCGGGCCATCTCCTCGATATTGTGGCGCATGAGTTCTGGATTGCGTGGCATGGCACTACTATACCATCATTCTTCGGTTTTGTGGGATCAATTTGATACTAACGACAGAAACGTCGGCCTCACTCCATCTCGAAGACGACGAGCACCGAGGCGCTCATTTCCATGCTGCCGGGGGCGAAAGCTTCCTGCGATGAGGCGACCATGGCCTTCGCCATGTACGTCCGCGTGTCGGGGGCGCGGAGCGAGAAACCTTCCTCTTCCACCGTGAGGGCCTTGCCCAGCTTCCTTCCCAGGGTTTCCGCCATGGCGGCCGCTTTTTTCATGGCGTTGGCGACAGCCTGCTGGAGGGTGGCGAAGCGGAGGCTCTCCTCGTCCTTTTTTCCGTAATTCAGGCTGCGAATCTCATTCGCTCCGGCGTTGACGGCGGTATCGACCGTGCCGGCGACGAGGGCAGTGTCCTCCAGGATGACGCTTATGCCCGTTTCGCCCCTGTATCCCGTGATGAGATTCTGCTTGCCAGGACGTTCGTCGTAGACGGGATAGATGCTGAAAGTTCCTGTTCTTATATGCTTCTTCTCGATGCCGAGGGCTTGGATGGCGACGATGACCTTGTCGGCCGCCGAGGTGACGGCTTCGCGGGTAGCAAGTGGAGTTTTGGCCTGCTGGATGATGGCGAGGTTGAGCGTGGCCATGTCGGCCTCGATGGATACGGTCGCCTGTCCCGTCACGCTGATGGTGGGCAGTAGGGATACGGTCTGGGGCGTGGTTTGGGCCCCGACGGCAAAAACGGCCAGAGCGAGGAGAGCGACCGAGATGGATTTCTTCATTATATAAACCTCCGGAATTCCAAGAGCAAAAAAACATGCTTCATCGTCAGAAACAAGTATACTGCTTTCTGGTATCTATCTTGATTAAAAAAGGGACTGCCCGTTCCCGGACAGTCCCTTTTTCTTGCTTGAGGCGAGTGGAGCGATTTCTCAGCGGGTTCCTGCGAAGCTCGAGGCGTTCTCGCCGGCGATCCTCCCTGAGTTGTAAGCGTATCCCTGCGTCACGCCGACGATCTCGTAGTAGGGATAGCCGTACATGCCGCCGCCGTCCTGTCCGGCGACATAGAGACCCGGAATCACCTTGTTCTGCTCGTTGAGCGCCTCGATGCGCTCGTTGATCCTGATCCCGCCGATGGTTCCGAAAATGGCCGGCTCCATGCGCAGCGCGTAGTAGGGACCTTTCGCTATGGGCGTGAGCCAGATCGGGTCCTTGTAGAACTCTTCGTCCTTCTTCTGATCCACGGCCGCGAGATAGCGGCTCATTGTCGAGGTAAACTCGCCCTGGGCGAATCCCGCCGCCTTCTCCAGCTCCTGGAAGCTGTCGGCCTTGAACGCGACGCTCGCGTCGAGGGCTTGCTGCATTTCCATCTTGATCGTCGTGAAGGGGACTATGGCGCGCGAGCGCCAGCCGATGCTCTTCATGAGTTCGGCGGTTTTTTCCGCTCCGACGATGCCCGGGTAACCCTTGGTTTCAAGGGTGTCCAGGGTAGCCTGATCGAAAACGACGAAGAAGGAGCCGGCCGTCCTGATCGCCGAGGCGCCCTTCGCGAGAGGCTGGCTCGCGCAGATGCCCTCATCCATGAAGCGTTTGCCTTCCATGTTGACCTGGAGGAGGCCGCCGTAATTCATGTACTTCATGAAATAGCTGTTGAAGTCCAGCGTCGTGCTGGCCGCGAACTCAGAGAGGTGCGGAGAAATTTCGGGGCTCAAACCGGCTCCCGCGCCGAGGGCCATGTTGATGCCGTCGCCCTCGTTCGAGGAATTCCCGCTCAGGTAGTAATTGTCGCTGTGGGTATATTTCTTCAGCATTTCCTTGTTGCCGCCGAAACCGCCCGTTGCGATGACGACAGACGCGGCGCGGACGGTCACCTTCGTGCCGTCGCTCTTCAGCGCCTTGACGCCGACGACCTTGTTTCCGTCCATGATGAGTTCCTCGGCCCGAGTCTGGAGGAGAAGCTGGCCGCCGCCGGGGATGATGTATTTGTCGTAGAGGGTCTGGATCTTGGCGTTGCCCTTGCCGGTGTCGTGGGTGTAGGAGCCCTTCTGCAGGGTCATCTTGTAGCCGTGGGCCTGGAGCCAGTCGGCGGTGCTGCCCGATTTTTCAAGGATGGCCTTCACGAGGGAGGAGTTGGCTGTCCAGCTCGTATAGTCCATCATCTCCTTGAATACATCCTGGACAGTCTTGGTGCTTCCCGCTTTTTTTGCCTGCTCGCTTCCGACGCCGATGAAGCCCGTGGAGAGGCCACCCATTCCGCCAACCTGACCGGTCTTTTCGACGACGATGACCTTCGCGCCGCGTTCGACGGCGGCGAGGGCCGCCGCGGTGCCGGAGGCGCCCGCGCCGACGACCACGACCTCGGTCGTGTACTCGACGGAGGCGTTGACCTTCGGTTGCTTCGCGTTGAAGGCCAGGAGGTCGGCGCCGGCCTGTTCGAGAGCTTGGGTGGTCGCCGCGAGAATGCCCATGCTGGTGAGCGTGGAACCCGAGACGGCGTCCACGCCGATGCTCTGGTAATCGACGATGGCCTTGGGCACCTGGTTGATGGCCGATTCCTTGAAGCCCGGCGTATCGTCGCAGGAGAGAACGGCGATGTTCAGGATCTTCTTTTCGTCCACGGTCACTTCGACCTTGATCGGCTTTATCACCTTCGGCGAAAGGAAGCGGCCTCCTTCGTTGCTGTCCTTGGGCCACTTTCCATAGGCTTCGCCGTAATAGACGCCCGGTTTCATGGGCTGAGCAGATGCGATGGCATTCGCTTCCGCGGCCTTCGCAACCGCCTTGAGTTTCTCCGGCGTGGCTCCCGCCTTGGCCAGCGCCTCGGCCGTTGCGTCGATGATTGCCTGGCTGACAACGGTGGCACCGGATACTGTGTCCACATCGAGGCTCTGTTCCTTGACGATTTCCCGGGGCACGAACTTCAGGGCGTTATCCGAAAGCCCAGCCGTTTCCTGATGCTTCGTCACGGCGACGTTGAGTATCGAATCTTTGTCGACCTTTATCTCTACGGTCACAGGCCCATTCATCCCTTCCGCCGATCCTGTATAGGTTCCGGGGTTGAACAATCCTTCCTGTTTTACGGTGGTGCAGCTCGACAGAATGAGGAGCATGCAGAGCACGGCGAACCCAATTCTTTTCATCATTCGCTTCTCCAATAACGTTCTTTTGGCGCCGCCTGAAGGCATGGCGCATGGGTCAACAGACGTCATGGAATTTTAGCCGCTTATTTCGGAGACTACAATAGAAAAATATCGTAAATTGCTCTTTTTTTATATCATATATTGCTTTTATTCGATCTGATATGTTGTGGCCAAAACCATGATGAATCTGCTATGATGGAGCTCGGCGCCATGAAGCGCGCAAATGAGAGGTAAGCTTGTCCTCTTTCGATAGTGAAAACTTCGATGCCTCAATCCGTTTTTCCCTGAAGAACGATCTCCCCAGCGAATTCAAGCCCCTTTTCAACGATCAGCCGCTTCTCCACGAGGAGTTCGAGGTTTTTTTCGTGGCGGCCGGCGAAGTGTCCTGGTTCATCGAGAATGAGATGCACAGGGCCGAGCCCGGCAGTCTGATAATCTTCAACGATCGTGAAGTCCATAAGCTCCATATCCGATCCGACAAGCGCTTCGAGCGGGCGAAACTGCTCTTCAATCCTGACCTGGCGCGATCCTTCGAGGTTTTCGGCTGCGATCTCCTCTCCTGTTTTGTCGATCGTCCCAAGGGGAAAGGAAATATCCGAAGGCTGTCGGCCCAGCAGTCCATGGACATCATGAAGCTCTTTGACAAGATGGGGCAGGCCTGCGTGAGCGACGTTCCCGAGGCGAAGCTGCGGAAGATCGTAGCCTTCCTGGAAATCCTGATGTTCACCAAAAGGGTGTTCGGCGACGACGATGTGGGCGAAGAGAGCCCCGGCCTGCGCGGACCTCTTCCCTCGGTTTTGGAATATATCGAAGACAATCTCGCCGGAGATCTTTCGCTGGAAACGATTGGCCAAAAATGCGGCATAAGCGTGTATTACATGTGCAGGATGTTCAAGAAGGAAACGGGCAGCACCCTCCATAATTACATACTCTACAAGCGCGTGGCCGAAGCCCGGCGTCTTCTTGGAGAAGGCTGGAAACCTGGCCAGGTGAGCGCCATGTGCGGTTTTGGCGCCATGTCGCGTTTCGTCGCGGCCTTCAGGAAAGTGACGGGAATGAGTCCTTCCGCCTTCGCCAGGCGGAAAAGCGTATAGCTGACAATCGGGTCTCGCTGAATGGGATAGCTCTTGATCTTTCATTGGTCGCTCCCTATACTACAAAAGAAACGAAAGTATTTCGAAACTGAATGGCAAGTGTTTCGAAATAAAAACTGTGGAGGCGCCCATGAATTTGGATCTGAGCGAACGCGAACTGTTCATGCTCGACACGATGGCGCGCGAAGGCTCGCTTTCGGTTGCCTCTCTCGCCCGCGAACTCGAAGTTTCCGAAGTGACGATCCGCTCCGACCTCAAGGACCTCGAGGAGAAGGGCTTCGTCAACAGGACGCGCGGCGGCGCTGCCCCGGCCTTCTACAAGGACATAATCGATCGCCAGCGCCTCAACGTGGAGGAGAAGAACAGGATCGCGCGCGCCGCCGCGGAGTTCGTGCACGATGACGACAGGATCATGATCGAGGCTGGCACGACGACGGCCCTCATCGCCCGCTATCTCACGGGGAGGCGGGGCGTCCAGATCGTCACCAACTCCACGCTTGTCTTTTCCTATGCCCGCCTCAATCCCTCGCTCAACATCATCCTCACCGGCGGCGTCTTCAGAAAGGAGACGGAGTCCCTCGTTGGACCTGTCGCGATCAAGGCCATCAATGATTTCAACGTTCGCCTCGCCTTCGTCGGGACGGACGGTTTTTCCGTCGAGAAGGGCATGACGACGCAACTCGTCGAGGGCTCGGAGATCGTCAAGGCGATGAGGGGGAGGGCTCAGGA
>PGXP01000094.1 GCA_002839205.1 Spirochaetae bacterium HGW-Spirochaetae-9 | reverse complement strand
GCTTTCCTATATCGAGGGGGGCGCCGCCCGCCTCGCCCGTGAACATCCTGTTTCCATCGCCCCAGACTACTTCGGTGCAGCGCAGGGGGTCGATGAAGTTCCACTGGTGCAGGGCATTGAGCCTCGGCTCCATGTCGAGAACGCTCGCGACGACTGACTTGCCGGCTTTGGGTGCCAGAGGCATGGAGAATTCCAGGCCTTCCTTCGCCAGGGCCGCGTTGAGCTCGCCGTAGGTGACACCGGGCTCGACCACGGCCATCCTCTGCTGGCGGTTGACACTGAGAATGCGTTTCATCCCGCTCATGTCGACGATGACGGCTTCGGGCACTGAGGGAACCGCATCGCCTCGCTGTCCGGGACCTGTCGAGCTGACGGGGACGAGAGGCGTACCTGTCTCCTTCGCCAGCTTCACGATGCTCTGCACCTCATCGGCACTCTTTACCTTTACTACCAGACGCGGCTTTATCGGGGCGGCAAAACTTCCGTCCTTCGAGTAGCGCTCCAGCGTGCTCGCGGTGTCGACGACATTTTCCCTGCCGACGATTGCGGCCAGCTTTTCAACAAGGCCATCCATTGTGTACCCCCATTTGATCTATGCAATTCACCGAACGCGTTCAGTGTAAATCCAATTTTTTATTTCTGTCAACAGAATTTTTTTTATTCAAGGGATTTTTTAAGAATCCGCCTGCGGGAAGCTCCAAGAATGGACTATAATGCCATAATCTATAGCATATTGAGATAATGCCATACCTTTTCTGGAAATTCGATGGTAGGCTATATCGGCTGTCTGACCGACAATGAAAGAATCGGAGATTAGGAAGAAACTGAAAAAAGAAAAATATAATTCTTGACAAAAGTCAAAAAAGGGAGATCATAATACATAGTTCACTGAATGCGTTCTACGAAAGTTTCAAGGAGGCAATCATGTCCAAGAGAACAACAGGGATCAGCAGCCTGATAAGGCTCCTCGCGCTCGGGCTTCTGCTCGTGGCCATTGTCGCGCCCGCGATCTCCCAAGCCAAGGAAATCAAGCTCAGATATGCGCTTCTGTGGCCCGCAAGCCACCCCATCACAAAATTGGCACAGGAGTGGGGAAAGGATGTAGAGGCAGCCACAGCCGGACGGGTTACCGTAACCACCTTCCCTGGCAACACGCTAGCTCCTCCCATGCAAGCCTACGATGCTGTTGTAAAGGGAATAGCCGATATGGCCGGCAATCTTTTGGCCTACGCTCCCGGAAGGCTGCCCCTTTCCGAGGTTCTGCAGCAGCCCCTGGGCTACCAGAACGGCTATCAGTCATCGAAGCTCGCCAATGCCTATTATAAGAAATTCCAGCCCAAGGAATTTGACGACGTCAAGGTTATGTATCTCCATGGCGCCGCGCCCGGCTTTATCTTCACCAAGAAGGCCGTCAGCTCCATGAAGGATGTGAAAGGCCTGAGGATCAAGGCCAATGCCGAGAACGCCGACATCGTCGTCAACCTCGGTGCCGCTCCTGTCACCATGCCTGTCAGCGATGCTTACGATTCGGTGCAGCGCGGCGTCATAGACGGAACCCTCTTCCCCCTCGAAGCCCTCCAGGGCTACAAGATCGGCGAAGTGGTCAAGACCGTCATCCAGGACTACGGAATTTCCTACATGACCTCGATGTACGTGATCATGAACAAGGACAAGTGGAATTCCCTCCTCCCCGAGGACCAGAAGGCGATCGAGAAGCTCAACGACGAGTACAATGAGAAGCAGGCCAAGCTTTGGGTCGAGCTGGATAACAAGGCAAAGGAATTCGCCATCCAGAAAGGCGTGAAGTTCCTCGAGGTTTCGAAGGAAGACCAGGCTGTCACCGTCGCTCTCATGAAGCCGATCCTGGACAAGTACGTCGTCCAGATGAAAGCCAAGGGTCTTCCCGGCGACGAAGCCCTGAAGTTCTGCCTCGACTTTATCAAGAACAATCCCTGAAGGTAGAGAATTTAGGTAGATGTTGTATGAGGCGCGCCCGGGTTCGCGAACCCGGGCGCGCCTTTAGGCAGGCGGAGGGGAAAAATGAAGCAGTTCACGGCTGTCGTGAAAAAGGTCGATACCGTTCTCTACGTCATGGCGGGCGCAGTCCTTGTAGGCATGGTCCTGCTCACGCTCTGCGACGTCATACTGAGGAATTTCGGCCATCCAATAACGGGATCCATGGAGATCATCATGTACGGCGGGGCATTGGTGTTCGGCTTTTCCATTCCCTACGCCACGTTGCTCAAGGCCCAGGTCCAGGTCGATCTCATCGTTGAGAAGCTGAAACCGAAAGCCAAGAAGACGATCACCGTCATCACGAGGATCATCGGCATCGCTCTCTTTCTCTTCATTGCCTACAACTTCTTCGTGTACGGATTCGACGTGAAAAATACGGGCGAAACGACCGCGAGCTTCAAGATCCCCTACTATCCGATAGTATTTGCGCTCTCGTTGAGTTTTCTCTTCCAGAGCCTCACCCTCGTCTACGATCTTTTGGAAGTGCTTCGCGGCACAGACGAAGACGCCAAGGAAACGACACTATGAGCACAGAAATACTCACCGGTATTGTGGGCATCGTCGCCCTGCTTGCGCTGTTCCTCACCGGGCTGGAGATGGCGTACTGCATGGTTCTGGTCGGATTCTTCGGATTCACGGCCTTGATGTCCTTTATCCCCGCCTCGAACCTGGTAGTGAAGGAATTCTTCGACGCCTTCACTACCTATTCCTACACGGTCATCCCCCTTTTCGTGCTGATGGGGGAATTCGCCTCGAATACCAATATCGCCAAGCGGCTCTACACAGGCGCCTACAAGTGGTTCGGCCATGTACCCGGCGGCCTTGCGATGACGACGGTTGTCGGCGCCACGGCCTTCAAGGCGATGTGCGGCTCAACCCTCGCCACCGTAGGCACTTTCGCCGGCCTGGCAATACCCGAGATGGACCGCTTCGGCTATTCGAAGGAGCTTTCGGCGGGAACCGTCGCTTCGGTGGGGACGATAGGGATGATCCTTCCGCCGAGCACTGTCCTCATCCTCTATGGGCTCATCTGCGAGCAGTCCATCGGACGTCTCTTCCTCGCCGGCATAATGCCAGCCCTCATGATCGCCATGCTCTTCATGCTGACCATCGTCATATGGGTGACCATGAAACCGAGCATCGCGCCGAAAGGCGAGAAATCCGGCTGGAAGGAGCGTTTCAAGGTTCTGCCCGAAATGCTTGCCGTCATCATCGTGTTCGTCATCGTCATCGGAGGCATGATGGTCGGCTTCTTCAGCCCGACCGAAGCAGGTACGATTGGAACGGTGGCAGTCTTCGCCCTGGCTCTGCTCCGGAGGGAAGTGAGTTTCCAGATGATCAAGCGGTCCATCAAGGGTTCGCTGAAAACGGCCATCATGACCCTCATGCTCCTCGCGGGCTCCTCGATCTTCGGACGCTTTCTTACCATCACCGAAATCCCCTTCCGGGCGGCCGACTGGGCGGCGACCCTTCCCCTGCCTCCCTTCGCGGTGATGCTGGCGATCATCGTGATCTACCTCGTAGGCGGATCCATCATGGACGACCTTGCCTTCATGGTCCTTGCCACCCCGATATTCCTGCCGACAGCCCTGGCTCTCGGCTACGATCCGATCTGGTTTGGCATCATGATCAGCATCACGCTCATGATCGGCGGACTGATCCCGCCCATAGCCCTCTATGTCTTCATAACGGGCAATATAACGGGCATTCCGTTCAAGACTATCTACAAGGGCGTCGTGCCATACCTGGCCGCTCTCGCCGTGGCACTGGTGCTTATTTTCCTCTTTCCGCAGATCATCACCTGGCTGCCCGACAAGTTCATGGGACCGCTCTAAGCCGATGGAGCCCGACTCGGGAGAGCAGGCGAAGGGTATGGCCTTCATGGTGGCGGTCTACCTCATCTGGGGGGTGCTTCCGGCTTACTGGAAGCTCCTGGGTGGGGTGCCCCCCTTCGCCGTCATGGCCCACCGCGCGCTCTGGGCGCTTGTCTCTCTCGTCATAGCACTTGTCTTTGTTTACAAACCCAAGAAGCTTTTCGCCCCGCTCGCGGACAAGGAGGTCCTTGTCCTCCATCTGCTCGCGAGCCTCTCCCTGGCCGTCCAGTGGACAGCCTACCTTATCGCGGTCTCCTCGGGACGCCTTGTGGAACTGAGCATGGGTTACTTCCTCTACCCTCTCGTCGTGTCCCTTTTAGGCTGGATCTTCCTCAAGGAAAAGCTGAACGGAGCGAAGATAGCCTCCCTTGTTCTCGCTGGCTCTGGCGTCGCCGTGGCTATCGCCGGCCACGGAAAACTGCCCCTTCTCGCCCTTGTTCTGGCCTTTTCCTTCTCCCTTTATTCGCTGGTAAAAAAGCGCATAAAGATAAATTCCCTGAATTCTATCTTCTACGAAATTCTCTTTCTTGTGCCCTTTGCCCTGGGCTATGTCGCCTGGTCGGGAGCTGCGGGAAAGGGCTTTTTTTATGGTTCCGATACGGGGCTCATTCTGCTCCTCATCGGTGGCGGAATAATCACCGCCATCACCCTTCTTCTTTTCGCCGCTGGGGCGAAGCGCACTCCCATATTCGCCATCGGTTTCCTTCAGTACATTTCGCCGACGATCGTTCTTCTTCTGGGTGTATTCGTCTACAAAGAGAGCTTTGGCCTCCTGCAATGGACGAGCTTCGCCCTGATATGGCTAGGTGTTTTTGTCTATATTGGTCATAAGGTCAGAACGCGAAACGACTAGCGGCATCGTGAAAGGGAGGCGTCCTATCGCTTCTGCCTTTGCATCGACAGCGCGATAAGGCCAGCCACGACAGGAAGAGAAAAGAGCAGGAAGACTGCCTGCGGCAAACCCCATACATCGCCCAACCTTCCTATAAAAATCACCGCCAGGCCTCCGAGCCCGCCTGCGAGCCCCATGGATATGCCGGCGGCGAGAGCCTTGTTGTCGGGGATGGCTTCCTGCGCCGCCACGACGGTCACCGAAAAACTGGCGAGAAGGCAGGCGCCGGCCAGGGCCAGGAAGACGATCGAAAGAGGACCCTGCGTCGCGAGGAAGGCGAAGAAGAAGGGAGTCGACATCATGAGCGAAACGACGATGAGGGGTTTTCTCCCATAGCGGTCCGAGATGAAGCCGCCGATAATGCCTCCGATCGCACCGGAAAAGAGCATGATGGTGACAAGGTGGCTGGCTGCGATGGCCGAAAGCTGTTTTTCTGCGAAATACAGAGGCAGGAGGGTGAGCATGCCCGTATAGGCCAGCGAGCGCACGGCGATGATGGCCACGATGGGCACAAGCTGCCTCGATGCCGCCTTGACGGATGCAAGCACTGTCTGCAATGAAGGCCCCGCTTTTGTCGACAGCTGGATGCGGGGCGCAAAGAAAAAGAGGAGGACAGTGACGAGGATTCCCGGTATCACCGTGACAAGGGTCGCCTTGAGACCAAAGGCCTGGAAGAGGGGAACAAGGAGCAGGGGACCCAGGGCGAAGCCGATGTTGCCGAAGGCGGAAAATAGGGAGAAGAGGACGGCTTTGTGTTTGCCCGAGAGCAGGTTCATCATCGAGGCCGCCTGGGGGTGGAAGGCAGCCGTTCCCAGCCCGGCGAGGGACGAGAGGACTACCAACATCCAGTAGCTGCCGACGATACCCGTCAGGCTCAGCATCAAGGCCATCCAGAGGGTACCTACATGGACGAGCCAGCGCCTGCCCGTATTGTCGACAAAATAGCCGAACACGGGCTGCACGATCGATGAGGTGATAGTAAAAGAAGCCGTCAGGATGGCCGCCTTTGTGATGGAGAATCCCTGGAGGGAGACCATGAGGAAGGGCAGCATCTGGGGCAGGTAGTTACTGTAGAGGTCGTTGAGCATATGTGAGACGGTCAGAACCCCGATCTCTGAATAGCGTACTCTGTCGTTGGTGAGCATTGGGTAATCATATCAGCCAGTCGCTATGTGTGCTACCGCACGGAATCGGCCTCGATTGCACCATATAGTTAACGATGAGGGGTACCTTA
This sequence comes from Spirochaetae bacterium HGW-Spirochaetae-9, assembly GCA_002839205.1. The sequence continues at coordinate 807 of PGXP01000094.1, read as the reverse complement.
TGAAAAGATCAATCCTGATCATAGCTGTTATTTTGAGCGCGATGGTCGCGTCTTGTACGGTTTTTTTGCCCCAGCTTCGCCTCTCGGGTGTCATGCTGTTTGGGGAATCGGAGCGAAAAACCAATCTTGTGACGATTTCGGTACAGCCCGGAAGGGAATACTCAGGGAAGAGCAATGGGAAAGGAAACGGGACCAGCTGGATATCCGGTTTTTATGTGGAGTTTCATAATCCCAACAATTACCCCGTGTATATAGTGTGGGAAAAGTCGTCGGTGAAATACGACGGCAAGGCCTTTTCTCCCTTTGTCCAGGGGCAACGATACGAAGATTTTTCGCGGCCCATGAATTCCATGATGGTTCCGCCGAATAGTTCCGTGAGGAAATACATTTATTCATCCCAGCAGCCTTACAGGGAAGCGGGGAAAAGCGGCAACTGGAAAATGCGCCCGATAGAATCCGACCATGTCCTCCTCGTGTTCTGCGTGCAGTACAGGGATACCGTGGATTACTACACGATCGATGTTCGCTAAAATGCTGTTGATAGGGAGTACACTATGAGTTCTAAAACGATTCTCGGGTTTGTTCTGCTTGTGGCCGGGAGCATCGCGTTTTTCTATGGGTTGAACGCCTCGAAATCCCTGGTTGAGCAGGTCAGCAATTCCTTTGTTGGCCGATTTTCCGATGCCACGACCTGGTACATGATCGGCGGTATCGCCGCCGCATTGGCGGGGCTCCTCATTGTCCTTCGAGGCAGGCGAGGGTAGCGGTTCCGGCGCCGCCGCAGGCGGCGCGCTCTGGACGCCCAGC
>PGXP01000093.1 GCA_002839205.1 Spirochaetae bacterium HGW-Spirochaetae-9 | reverse complement strand
TCAGCACGACGACCCCTCATGGGCTCAAGATCGGGGTTTGGCCTTCAAAGACCCGAAGCGCGCCGAATGTCTGGAATTGGCCCTCTACGCCTGCCCTGCCTGCGGAAAGCTTCAGACGCTGAAATCGGCCGGGGAGAAGCTTTCCTGTCTGTCCTGCGGCTTTTCCGCCGAGTATGGGGAAGCAGGAAGCTTCAGGCTGAAAAAAGCCGGATCGAGTACGTCCCCCGCTATGGCCGGTATGCCACGCCACGAGGACAGCCTTCTTTTTCCTTCCCTCAGAGGCTGGGACCAATGGCAGAGGGAGCATCTCAAAGCCTTGATCCAGGTGAACGCTGACGTTTCGCCCGACAAGCCCATCTTTTCCGAAGAAGGTGTGCAACTGCTGCGCGGCAAGCGCATGGACAGGATGGAATCCCTTGGTCGCGGCAGACTGAGCCTGAATTCCAAAAACATAAGCCTTAAACCCAACAGGGGCGCGACGGTTTCCATCGATCTCAGCGAAATCGATGGGCCGGGTATCCTCAAATGGAATTTTCTGGAGTTCTATGTCGGCAAGGCTGTCTACAGGGCACGTTTTGACGACAGGGCTGCGTCGGGATACAAATACGCCTCGGCCATCGAGATCCTCACAGCCCTCAGGCCAGCCCCGAGATAGCCCTCAGTCCCGATACCACAGCTGGGAAGGCTTGGCGAAACTTTTCTTCTTCGCCAGAAAGACGTAGGAGATGACGACATACAACAAGTACAGAGCCGCGACGCCCATCATGATCCAGTAGTAGCTCATGTCGCCTTCCATGAAGGCCTTGGCTGGAAGATTGATCGACAAAATAAAGGGTATGGCGAGGATAAAAGTCAGACCGGCTGAGAGCATGTAGTCGGAAGAGACTTTGGACTTGAATTCCGGATCCATCACCCTGAGAAGCGCGAGGCCTGTTGAAAGTGTGCCTGTCGAAACACCATAGAGCATGAGCATCCGCTCGAATTTGTAGTCGTGGAACATGCGCGAGCTCACCCAGGGCACGGTGATGCTGACCATGAGGCCACAGATGGTCGACATTATGACGATAGGAAGCCAGTACTTCCCGACAAAGACGAGGGAAATGGCGGCCAAGGCTCCGGCTACCATGAAATCGACGGAGAAACCCGATACGCGCGTGAGGGTGTCATCATCGAGAACGTAGCCGACTTTCAAAAGATCGATGATCCTTCGCACCACGATGGCGGAGAGGGCCGAGAAGATGAAGTTGATGCCCCAGAAATTGGCGGCCAGCTCGGCGCCCGTCTTGCCGGCGAAGCCGAGTAGTATCGTGAGCCCTTTCAGGAGGAGGAAGGACAGAAAATACACGACGCAGACGGCGGCCACATGGAAGCTGAAGGAGTCGATGGCTTCGGAATCGGTAGTGAGGCGGCCTCCTACGGGTTTTTGCTCATTCTTTGCCATTATGCCGGTGAGGAGGGTTTTATCCTTCATGAACTTCAGCATCTCTGCGCTGATCCAGCCCTTTCTGATACCCATATTGATGAGAACGACGCCTCCGAAGCATGCCCAGAGATAGCCTATAGCCGCAAAGGTGAGCCCAACGGAGGCACCGCCTTCGAATCCCATGGCTTCCCAGCCCTTGCCGATAGCATAGGCCTGGCCGGGCCCGAGTGCGAATCCGAGGGGCAGGTGAAGCCCAAAAGCATGATGCACGGAGGGTATAAAGAGAAGGGTAAGCCCGAGGCCGAGAAGGGCCTGAGAGGCATAGCCCATCAGAATGCCCGTGGACATGCCCAGCACACTGCCGCCCTTGTGTCCCTTCACCTTGGGGGGCGAGGAGCGCAGCGACATGGCGATAAAGGAAAAATTGAGAAGATGATAGACGAGATCTCCAAGGCCGTTCATCTTGTAACCGATTGAAGGAAGGACAAAGTTGTAGACGGGGAGAAGGATGAAGCCTGCGGTGAGGGCGTTGGGGATAAGATATTTCTGGAAAAACCTTACTTTGGACCGTATGAAAGTAGCCAGAATCAAGGCCGAAGAAATCAGGCCGGCATCGATGATAACTTTCCAGGAAAAGTCCATTGGCGTCTCCTTGATGGTCTTGGTGGTATGGTAGGCGGCCACGCTCAGGCACGCAAGGGGGTGCGCGTCGCCTGCTGTTCGACGCCAGCGCACTGGACAAAGGGCAAACCATGGCGGAGAATACCAGACCATGGAACTGCGCGATATCGCAAGGCTGGCCTCATGCCCCATGTTTTCGGGCGTCAATCCTATCGACCTCGCTCAGACCCTCGCCAGCATTCCCCACTCCATCCGCTGTTTCGATGAAAACTCAGTCGTCTTTCTCTCGGGATGCAGGTATTCGTCATTGTATATCCTGATTGAGGGCGAAGCCTGGGCTGAGATGACGAGCGACGAGGGGAAGGTGGTGCGAGTTGAAAGCTTCAAAGCCGGCGAATCTCTGGCGGCGGCTATCCTCTTCACCGAGGGGCAGACCCTCCCCGTCAGCGTGGAGGCGCAAAAGGCCTGCCGTTTTGTCGTCATCCCCAAGGAAGGGCTCCTTGACCTGTGCATGAAGCATAAAGCCATCCTGGAGGCACTCCTTGGCGAAATGGGCAACCGGCTTTCCACCCTCACCGACAGGCTGAAAGCCGCCCAGTTCATCAGCCTGAGAGAAAAACTGGCCGACTGGCTGCTCAGAAGGATGGAGCTTTCGGGTTCGCCCATCCTGCACATCGAAGCGACGAGGGAGAGAATGGCCGAACTGTTCGGTGTGGCCAGACCCAGCCTCTCACGCGAGTTGGGGGCTCTCAGACACTTGGGGGTGATTGATTTTTCAGGCAAGGAAATACGGATTGTCGACGCTAGAGGGCTGCGAAGACTCAGGAATTCACGGGCTTCCTCATCGAGTCGATAAAGCGGTCGATGAGGCTGCGGGCGATAGACCCCGGAGGGGGGATCTCGGGCAGGTTGTCGAGTGAGAACCAGCCCAGGTGATCGATCTCCTCCCCATCAGGCCTTGCCTCGCCCGACTTGTACTCCGCTTCGAAGGCGAGCATGAGGGAATCGGGAAATGGCCAAGGCTGGGACCTGACATACTGAGGCTCCTCGATCTTTATCCCCGCTTCCTCCATAACCTCGCGATGGACCGTCTCCTCCAAAGTTTCACCCGGCTCGACAAAGCCAGCTATCAAGCCGTGACGGCCTGTGGGAGACTTGGCGTTGTGGGCGAGAAGGATCTCGTCACCGCGATGGATGAGGGTGATGATGGCGGGAGAGAGGCGAGGAAACCAGGCGCGGCCACAGGATCCGCAGACCCTGGCTCGTTCCTGATCGCGGCCGCGCCCGTCGAAAAGAGGGGAACCGCAGAAGGAGCAATATCGTGCCACAAAGGACCAGTGGGCATACGCCCTCGCCTTCAGGATATAGGAAGCCGATTCCTGGGGGGCCGAACCGATGAACTGCCGTAAAGGAACCCTCGTGGCACCCTGAATGCTCGAAGCCTGACCCTCATCCAACTCGATGGCTCTGTATGATGCGCCCTTGAAGTCAAAGGGAGCTACGGAGAGGCTCGATTGCGGAGCGGCAGCGAAAAGAGGCAGACCGGATTGACTGCCTTCCCCTGAGGGCGGAAGAACGAGGTCGAGTCCACAGAAGAGAGAATATCCTGTAACGATTGCGTCGGGCATGAATGCGATTCCTCTAGTGGTGAAGCACTGTCTCTTCGATCACTCTGAGCTGCGACCGATACAGGCCCGTGATATTGGTGCCGTAATCGGCCACAAGCCTGAGCATGTCGCGGGGACTGTTGTCCTCATCCATGCCGTTGATCCTGTCGCCAGCATCGCCCAAGCCTGGCATTATGTAGGCTCGCGCGTTGAGGATGGGATCCATCCACAGGGTATGCACGGTGACGTTCTCGATTGCCCTTACGATCCTGAGGCTTCCTTTCAAGGCGGAGATGACGTTGAGGAACTTCACCGACTTAGGTCTCACGCCGTTGTCGAGGAGGTATTTCACCACCGTGACGAGGGATCCGCCTGTGGCGTTCATGGGATCGGCAAAGACGAGGTTTTTGCCGTCCAGTTCCTCAAGCTTAAAGTAGGAACGGTCCAGATCGAGGATGTATTCCATCGTCGTCTCGCTCTTCGTGTCATCGCGCTTGATCTTGAAGAGGGCGAAGGGCGTCAGGTAGCCGGTGGAGGAGTATTCCTGTATCTCCTTGGAGACGATCATTGAGGGCAGGAGGGCGCCACGCAGCATGACGCACATCACTGTGTCGGAGAGCTGGGCGTCGATATTGGGAATCTTGTGCACGGCGTAGTTCTGGACGGGGATGCCCACGGGAGTTTTCACGATGAGGTAATTCTTGTTGGGATTGACCCCGCCGCCGAAGGCGATGTTGAAGAGAAGCTCGAAGGCACGCTGGACGTAGTAGACGAATTCCTGGCGCCCCGTATCGACGTCGCGCAGCTTGGCGATGAGGCGCGAGGCCTCGCCGTGGTTCTCGTGCGGCGTCACGAAGGAGTACACCTGGATGCGCGGTTCACTCGCGCAGATCTCCTTCATCAGGCTTCCCATCGTATTGTAGAGCTCGATGAGGGTGGCTTCTTCCTTCTTCCTCTCCACCTCGGAATGGCTCGTGCCCAGAATATTGAAGGATACCATGGCCTGGCGGTAGAGGAGATCCATCTGCGCGAGATAGTCGTTGTCCTTGGCTGTGAGATAGCCGTCGAGATCCTGGGCTTTCAAGATTATTTTGCTCACGTCCGCTCCCCTTCAGACGGCAGGCCAGCATCTGGCCCGCCGGAATTATCGCTGTAAATCAGAGCGCTGTTATTGTGCGATGATCTCGCCGAGGGTACCGTTCCCGATGCCCACCGCGTTGCCTTCATCGAAGTCGAGGTGGCATTCGAGGGCATAGGCGGCGTTGACGCGGCATACGACGTTGAGGAAGATTGCTCCCCTCTCGCCTCCGGCCTTGAGGTTGACGAGTTGCTTGTCGACAACACCGAATCGTGCGCCTTCCTCAAGGTTGAAGTGGATATGGCGCTTGGCGATGATGAGACCTTGGGTTTTCTTGATCGAGCCTGCGGGGCCGATGATTTCAAAGGCAGCGCTGCCATCCAGCTGACCCGATTCGCGGACAGGGCAGCCAGGCACGCCGAGCTTGAACTGATCGCTGGCGAGAATCTCGCACTGGGTCTCCTTGCGCTCCGGCCCGAGGATCCTGACGCCCTCGAAGGCGCCTTTAGGCCCCTTGATGGTGACGGTTTCGGCGCAGGCGAACTGTCCCGGCTGCATGAGATCCTTGGTCTTGGTGAGCTGGTGTCCCTTCCCGAAGAGGATATCGAGATCGGCACGGCTGACATGGACATGGCGGTTGGAAAGGTTGATGAGAACTTTGGTTTCGGGCATCCGGATTACTCCTTTTGTGGGGGCGGCCCGATGCTTCGAGCCTGATTCAGGATAGTCGCAGGCTGCTGGCTGGTCAAGGCCTGAAGCTCCTTCAGCCAGCCCCTTTATCCGACGTAGGCTATGGCCTGCTCCACGGTCCATCCCGCATGGACAAGCCCATTCATCGCTTCAACCATGGCACGGGTTCGTCCCTGGGCCCAGATATTGCGGCCTATGGCTATGCCGGCGCCTCCTGCCTGCAGCGACCAGTACACATCCTCGAAGAGGCTTTTCAGGCTGTCGTTCTTTTCGCCGCCCAGGATTACGATAGGCACGGGGCAACCTTCCACCACGCGATGGAAGGAATCGGGATCGCCGGTATAATACGTCTTTACGATATCGGCGCCGATTTCCTGAGCCGCTCGCGCTGCGAGCCTGATACTCTCGGGATCGTTGGATTTCTTCCCTTCCATTTTAGCCATCGCCTCGATCATGACGGGCATACCCAGCAGCTCGCATTCGCCTACAGCGAGGGATGCCTGCTTCGTGAAATCGCCCTCGCGCCTGTGGCCGAACTTCACGGTCATGGCGACGGCATCGGCGCCATAGGCGATGGCTGTCGATGGCGCGCAGATGAGCTCTTCCTCGAATCCCCCGCCCAGGACGGTGAAGCCACCCGTGAGCCTGAGGATGATGGCAGTATCGCGGCTCCATTCGCCCAGGGATGCGCGCACCAGGCCCCGGGTGGCGAGAATGGCGTCAGCCCCTGCCTCCACGCAGTCGCGCACGACACAGGCGGGATCCTCGATGCCTTTGACCGGTCCAGCGATTCCGCCATGGTCGATGGCGACAACAACGGTGCGCCGGTCGGACTTGTTCAGGATGCGGTTGATTCTGATGGTTTTACCGTACATGGTCACTCCTTGGGCTGTTCGAGAGGTCGGCGAATACAGGTTTTAGGGCTCTGTACGTCTCGCGGTACAAACCGAACATCTCGTCGTACAGGGCGCGCAGGCTTGGATCGGGTTCGTGGATACGCTCCATGGCTACCAGGATTTCGGCAGCCTCGGCCGGACCTGCGTACTCGCCCAAGGCCGTGAGGGCGAGGCAGAGATCTCCGAGCAGTTCGGCGTGGGGAAAGCGGGGAACGACGAGAGGTCGGCCGGTGATGTCGGCCTTGACCTGGTTCCACACGGAATTCCTCGCCGGGTTCCCTGTCACCCTCAACTCCGCTACCCGACCGCCCAGCGACTCCATCGTTTCGATCACGTCGCGCATGGCATAGGCTGTCGATTCGAGGACAGCCCTCCCCATCTGCGTCCTGCCGTGATTGAGGGTGAGACCCACAAAAGCTCCGCGCGCATCCGGATTCCAGAGGGGCGCCCGCTCTCCCGATAGATAAGGCAGGAAAAGGAGGCGGTCGGCTCCCGGACTAACCAAGCCG
>PGXP01000092.1 GCA_002839205.1 Spirochaetae bacterium HGW-Spirochaetae-9 | reverse complement strand
TGCGGAGTCCCTCGGTGCGCTATCTCTGCGGCCAGCCGGGCGACGCCTTTCTCATCGTTACGGCCGAAGCTTCCTCAGCCCTCGTCGCCTGGGATCGCACCATGGCAGACAGGATGGCCTCGGTCGATACTGTCTACTCCTATACGGACTTTGGCCGGAATTCGGCCGAGGCCATGCGTTTCGTGCTCGGCGAACTGGGCATCCCGAAGGGCCAGAAGCTGGAGCTGCCTGCGGCGACTCCCTACCCCGCCTTTGTCGACAGTGTCGGAGCCCTGGATGAATGGGATCTCGTCTGCGAATCCGGCGGCATCGACGCAAGGGTGATGGAGATGCGGTCCTTGAAGGACTCCGGTGAACTGGCCATCTATGAGACAGTATCGGCGCTCACCGACAGGCTTATAGGCCTCATCGAGGAGGGGGTGCGCTCTGGCAGGCTTGCCACTGAGCTCGACGTCGCTCTCTTTATCGAAAAGGAAGCGAGGTCGGCAGGAGCAGAGGGCACGGGCTTTGACACGCTGGCCGCAGGCCCGGCGCGCAGCTTTGGCATCCACGCATTCCCCAATTATGGCGCCGGGCCCTTCGCCACGAAAGGCCTCTCAATCCTCGATTTCGGCATCGTCATCGACGGCTACACTTCGGACGTGACGATGAGCTTTGTCCGCGGTCCTCTTGCGAAAGAACAGGAAACGATGGTGAGGCTCGTGAAGGAAGCACACGATAGGGCCATAAAGGCATGCGCCCCCGGCGTAGCCGCGCGCGACGTGGCTGCCGTCGTCGACCACTTTTTCGCAGCCGAGGGATTCTCCATGCCCCACGCCCTCGGCCACGGCATAGGGCTCGAGGCCCACGAGGCACCCGGCATAAACATGAGGGAGGGCAACACCGCAATTCTGAGGCCTGGCACTATCGTCACCATCGAACCAGGGCTCTACCATCCGGAATTCGGCGGCATCCGCCTCGAAGACGACATTCTCATCACCGATACCGGCCACAGGGTACTGACATCGTCGAGAATCGTCGAACTTTAGGCAAGGCTTCAGGCTGAGGCTTTTTTCCCTTTCTGTCGGACCGGCTTATCCCTCTTCTTCTGTGCCTTGATCTCGCGGGCGACTGAGCGGCCCTCGGGGTTGGCGATGGCCAGGAGCATCTCGGCGGCATAACTCTTCATGCTCGCCTCGACGGAAAATTCAAGCGCCAGGTTGCGGAGCGTCTTTTCGTCAGAAAACCTTTCCGTTTCCACATCGGAACCCTGTCCCTCATCTAGAGCGGAGCCCAGCGCTTTTTCGAGCGATTCTGCGGTCGCCTTCGCCGAGAAATCCATGCTCCGCCTGAAGCGCTGATAGAATTCCTTTGCTTCCTCGACGCGCTGCCCCTCTCTGGCGTCTTCCACGCCGCCCCTGTCTCCGTCACCGCCGAAAAGCAGGCTCATATCCTGCACCGACAATACCCTCTTCAACGTGAATACAGCCAACAGAAGGGCGATATGTTCCTGTCCATATTTCTTCCCTTCAGTCCGTGGGACGATCCGCGCCTTGGCATAGTTGTTGATCATGGAAGGCGTCATGAAGTTCCCGTCGCCAGGCCTGATGAAGATATCGAGCTGCCGCTCCAAATACGTGATCACCTGGTCCATGTAGAGTCCCAAGTCGGGAAGCTGAGCCCAATCGGCTGGAATTTTGCGGGCAAGAGCGTCGCAGTACTGGCGCAAAGCCATCGTCATCGTTTCATCCATAAGAAAAAGATACCACATGGTAATCGATGCCACAAGATATGGTCATACATATGTTGACGCTATAAAAAACATGATATATTATATCTATAACCTCTTTATATGGTATTTATTACCATATAAAGAACATCGGAGGCTTTTCGTGATATTTGAGGATGTGTATCTTTTCGGCGATTCCGTCGCCCGCGGCATAATAGTGGATGAACAGGGGAAGTACGTTCCCATAAAGGAATGCTTCAGCGCCCTGGTCGCCGAAAAGCTCGGCATCAATCTCGTCAACAAGGCGCGCTTCGGTTGCACCATAACCAAGGGCTTCGACATACTGCGCCGCTACATCTCCGGTGAAAGAGCTCCTGTTCCCGCAGGGAATGGCGAAAGTCTGGCCGTTCTGGAATTCGGCGGCAACGATTGCGATTTTCTCTGGGACCAGGTTGCGGCCAAACCCGAAGCCGAGCATCTTCCAGCGACACCCCTCGCCGAGTTTTCCACGATATACTCGCAGATGATCGACACGCTGCGTTCCAATGGGCTCAGGCCCGCAATCATGAGCCTCCCTCCCCTTGTCGCCGATCGTTACTTCGACTGGATAACGCGCAATGGACTGGATCGAAGAGCAATCCTGTCATGGTTGGGCGATGTGCAACAGATTTTTCGCTGGCACGAAGGGTACGACGAGGCGGTGAGGCGGATAGCGGCCGTCAAATCCTGTCCGCTGCTGGATATACGAAAAGCCTTCCTCGAGAAGCGCAACTACAGGGAGTATATGTGCCAGGACGGAATCCATCCGAACAGGGAAGGCCACCGTCTTATCGAATCCGCGCTCGAAGCGTATGCCGCGAGGGCGGGTTCGCCCCTTCTCGCCTGAAGCCGTCGTGCAGGGATGCCTGAATCCGGAAAATTGCCCTCTTCAGGCGAGGCGCCAACTCAGAACTGTGCCTGCGCACATCGGGACGACGCCGTCGATCGTTTCCGGCACCGACCAGGCCTCGCGGCGGAGACGCAGGGTTCCCGACGGAGGAGCCATGCGGTAGAAACGGGCTCCATTGCTCGCCACAAAGGGCTCCAGGGCCACCAGGGCACCTTCCGATTCGAAGAGCCCGACAAGGGCGGGAATGGCTGTCGGAGCCGAATATACTCCTCCGGGAGCAGAAGTACGCTCCTTGGCTGCCCTCTCATGGGGGGCAGAGTCGCTGCCGAAGAAAAACCTGGATTGCGTTGAACCCTGCTTCGCGGAAAAAACCGCTTCCCTGAGCGCAGCCCTGTCGCTGGCCGACTTGAGGATGGGCTTGCAGAAGAGATGGGGATTGAGCCCCGATCCCAGCATGTCGTCCAGGGTGAAAAGAAGGTGGTGGGCGGTGATGGTGGCACCGAGCCGCTCAGGCCCTGCGCGGACGAAATCGACGGCATCCTTCGTCGAAAGATGTTCGAGAACAATCCGCAGGCGAGGCCAGCGGCCGAGAATTTTTTCGACCGTGCCGAGAAAAGCGCCTTCCCTCTCGAGGGAAGGCGCTTCCGGAGCCTCCCCATGGATGGACAAGACGATATCGGCTTCTTCCATGGCATCGAGGGCATCAGCCACGGCTTCGGGACATGAAGGCCCGTCGGCTGCATTCGTCGTCGCCCCCGCCGGGTAGTACTTCCCCGCAACAGCCCCCGCCTCCACACAGGCTGTCACCGCATCTCTCCCCATGCCTGGCAGGAGCTTGAATGCCATGAGCGGCAGCAATCCGCTGCCCCGGGTAGAGCCAAGAATCTCCTCCCTGTATTGTTCGAGAGAGGATGCATCGGCGACGGGAGGCAGTGTATTGGGCATCACGAGAGCCCTGCCGAAGCAGGCAGCCTGACGCCGCGCGTACAGCTGCAACGGAAGCCCCTGCCGTAGATGGACATGGAAATCGTCGGGTTTAGGCAAGGTGAAGATTTCATCAGTCAAAGCGAACCTCCAGCAGTGAGACATCATCCTGAAAATGATCCGCGGCTGAAAGCTTGCGTAGTGCATCCAGAATCGGCTCGACGCAGGCCATATGGCGGGGTATTCCCGAAGCTGTCCGCTCAAGCAGCTGAATAAAGGCTTCCAATCCCAGTATGCGCCCCTCAGCGGTCGGAAATTCATAGATCCCGTCTGAAAAAAGAAAGAGGCGGGAAGCCCTTGGCAGCCGGATATCGAGTTTTTGATAGACGGCATCGGGGTCGGCGCCTCCCACTGTCCCCTCTGCCTTGAGTTCCATGGCTCCCCCGCCCTCGACGATCAGCACTGCCGGCGGGCTTCCCGCCGATGCGTGGGTGAGGATGCGCGATGTTTCATCCCAGACCCCATACCAGAGGGTGAAAAGCATATTGTTGCGCTCTTCCATGCGGAATGCATGGTTGAGTCCGTGCATCACCGAGGCTGGGTCGCCGAAATCGACATTCTTCAGCCCCTCCGTTCTGAGCACATCGAAGATGGTCACCGAATAGAGGGCCGATTGCACGCCATGGCCGCTGACATCGATCATGAAAAGCACCATCCGGCCATCGCCAAGCCTGTGGTACCCGAAAAGGTCGCCGCCCAGGCTGGCCGAGGGTGTAAAAGCCCAATCGGTGGACAAAGCGGCGCTCGAGATCTTCCCGGGAAGGAGACAGCGCACATAGTCGGCGCCGCTCCTCAATTCTTCCTCGAGAGCCTCTCTCGCTCGGGCAAGCGCTGCCATATAGAGAAGCCGCTTCGCTCTCAGCCTTCTCCTTTCGATACTCGATTCTATCCTCGCGAGAAGTACAGAAGGTTCAACATCCAGGCCGAAGTAGCCATCGGCACCCAGCTGGATGACGCGGGCGGTGCATTTCGACTCCGCAAAGGGCGCGAGAATTATCATCCTCGTATCGATAAACTCGGCGCATGACTTCATGAATTCCTGGAGTTCGAAGCCTGCAAAGCCGGCGGAGAACATGTCGCCTATGACAACATCGGGCAGGGATGCCAGAGCGGTTTGGGAATAAGCCGACTGCCGTGAAAGTGAAGGCAGAACAATGCTGCCTCCCGCCGTGTGCCGGGCAAGCAAGACCGGGGGCTCTGATCCCCCCACTGCATCCGAATCCATGGAAAAACCCAGGCTGGAGAATACATCCCCGGCCGACCGGGCGATAATAACCTCGTGTCCGAAGCGGCTCACGATCGGAGCCACTTTTTCGGCGATTCCCGGTGCCAGCACAAGCAGTATCCTGCCAGGCCTCGCCTGTGAAAGTCTTTCGGGGGGAAGGATTTCGCCCGATGCGAGGTTGGACATGGAGTTCCCGCCAAGCTTCTCCTCACCCATGGATACGACAAGCTTCCTCACCGTTTCGACGGCAGCTGCCGCTGCAGGGCCAACCGAGACCAAGGCATTGCAGTCGAGTGTCTTGACGGCTCGTCCGAGGAGGGAGAGTATCCGCGACAAGGGAAGGAGGGAAAGGGGCTGCCGGTTTGCGGCGGCCGCTGTGAGTTCAGCGGTGAACTGAAGGGCTTTTTCGACAGCCTTAAAAGCGAGAGGCTCTGATCCTGGGTCGATCAACTTCAATAAAGCTGCAAGTCGAACAGAGATCTCAATGACGTCGGCTTCTTCTCCCGAGCCTGTCCGCCGTCGGCTTTCCGCAGAATTCATGCTTCCAACTATAGCGAATAGGTATTGCGCTTGTAAGTACCGTAAAAATCGGTTGACCAAAAGAATGACAGACCCTACAGTACTTTCATGTACAAGTATATCGTCGAAGGCGGGCATCCCGTCAAAGGGAGGGTCGTCGCATCAGGCAACAAGAATGCAGCCCTTCCCTGCCTCGCTGCATCGGTACTCGCAAGCAGTCCCGTCACCCTCAGAAATATCCCCGAAATAGAAGATGTGGCGGTGATGATCGAGGTGCTCAAGCACCTCGGCGCCAAGGTAGAGCACCCCGGCCCCAACGAATGGCTCATCGATCCGTCCACCATATCGCGCCAGGATGTGCCCGCCGAACAGTCGCGCAAGGTCAGGGCGTCAATACTTTTTGCAGGACCCCTTCTCGCCCGGTATGGCCAGGCCATATTGCCTCCCCCGGGCGGCGACACGATAGGCCGACGGCGCATCGACACCCACCTCCTCGCTCTCCAGGAACTGGGCGCCCGCATAACCATGGACGGTGTGCTTCGCTTTTCCGCGCCCAAGCTGGTGGGAGCGCATATCTTCCTCGACGAAGCTTCGGTAACGGGCACGGAGAACGCCATCATGGCCGCCGTCCTCGCGGAAGGTAAAACGGTCCTGAGGAACGCCGCATCCGAGCCTCACGTTGAGGATCTCTGCCTCATGCTGAACGCCATGGGGGCACGCATCCAGGGGGTAGGCTCCAACATGCTCATAATCGAGGGCGTTTCGGAGCTCAAGGGCGTCGACTACAGAATTGGTCCCGACTACATGGAGATAGGCTCCTTTATCGGCCTCGCGGCCGTCACCCACGGTGAAATAACGATAGACGGCATCGACCAGGACGATCTGCCCCCCCTCAAGGTAGGCTTCGGGCGCCTGGGCATATCATGGGAAGTCAAGGGCGACAGCCTCTTCGTCCCCTCCAACCAGCTTATGAAGGTGTCGCCCGATCTGGGCGGTCAAATCCCCAAAATCGACGATTCCCCCTGGCCGGGATTTCCGCCCGATCTCACGTCGATCATGGTTGTCGTCGCCACCCAAACCGAAGGCACTGCCCTCATCCATGAGAAGATGTTCGAATCGCGCATGTTCTTCGTGGATAAACTGATTGGCATGGGAGCGCACATCGTCCTCTGCGACCCTCACAGGGCTGTAGTCTCCGGACCAGCGCGCCTCTCGGGCGCCCTTCTGGTCTCCCCCGACGTGCGCGCGGGCATGGCGATGGTCATCGCCGCCCTCTGCGCCGACGGCGTCAGCACTATCCAGAATGTCTACCAGATCGAGCGGGGCTATGAGAAAATCACCGAGCGTCTGAAGAAGCTCGGCGCCCATATTGAAAGGAGTGAGGACTGCTGATCCAGAAGTAGCCGGCACCCCGCACAGCCTCGATATTGTTTTCCAAGCCCTCGTGGAGCGCCGAGAGCTTGGTTTTCAGCCTCGACACCTGCATCGAAAGAGCCCTCGA
>PGXP01000365.1 GCA_002839205.1 Spirochaetae bacterium HGW-Spirochaetae-9 | reverse complement strand
GCGGAACCAGCCCAATCGCAACATGTAACGCATGACGAGCCCTTGGCCGGACGCTACGCCATCGAGGCCGTGCTCGGCACAGGCGATATCGCCGTCACCTATGCCGGCCGCCGCCTCAGTGACGATCTGGCGGTGGTGATCCGCGAGTTTCACTTTGACAAGCTCGAACGCTGGAAGAGCTATGAGCTCTTTGAACGCGAGCTGCGCACGCTTGAACGCCTGCGCCATTCGGCCCTGCCGGTACTGCTGGAGCACTTTGAACAGCGCCTGCCGGACAGCCATCGCTTTTACCTCGTCAGCGAACGCATCCCCGGCCAGACTCTGGCGGACCGGCTGCGCGGCGGCTGGCGGCCGACCGAAGTCGAGGTCCGCGACATCGCCGATCAACTCTTGCGAATCCTGGAGTTTTTGCAGGATCAGGATCCGCCACTGGTGCACCGCGACATCAAGCCCTCAAATATCGTGATCAATGACGCCGGCAAGATCTCGCTGATCGACTTCGGCGCGGTGCAAGAGGCATTTCGGCTTACCAGCGGTGGTGGTTCGACGGTGATCGGCACCTTTGGCTATATGGCCCCCGAGCAGGCCGTCGGCAAATCGGTGCCGGCAAGTGATCTCTACGGCCTCGGCGCCACCTTAGTCCACCTGCTCGCCGGTCGCTCGCCAGCCCAATTGCCGCACCAGGACCTCAAAATCCAGTTTGCGGATCAGGTCCGCTGCAGCCGCCCGCTGTTTGTCTGGCTCGAATCCCTGGTGGCCCCCCGGCTGGACATGCGCTTTGCCGGACCCTGGCAGGCCCGCGAGGTATTGGGCAAACTCGATCGCCTGCCGGTCACGCGTCCGGAGCTGCTGCTGCGGGGCGAAACCCTGCTGGCAGCCCATGACCTGGCGATTGCCGTCAGCGAAGACGTCGATGGCCTACACCTGCGCCTGCGGCCGATGTTTTATGATTACCGCCTACTGCTGCCGCTGCTATTTGGCGGCAATCTGGTCGGGGTGCCGATGCTGCTGCTCACGGTGCCGACGCTAGGCCCTTTGCTGGCCCTGCTGCTGCCCCTGGCCAGCCTGCTTGGCACCCAGGCCCTCAAGCGCCAGGGTGCACTCTATCAAACCAGTATCCGCCACCGCCAGCCTGATGGATTTTTCGCTCGATCAGAGCACGATTCACAATCGCCTGGTGCTGCATCTGCAGATCGAAGCCGGTCGCCCGCCCCTGCGCCGCGTCACCCAGTATCCGCTTTCCGCGGATCGCCGCAAAGCCCAGTATCTGCTCGAACGGCTGCGCGACAGCCTGATCTATTACCGGAGAATGATGGGTTTGAAATAGGCACGCCAAACGGCACCCAAACCAGCCGTTCCTGAAGCCGTTTGGCGGCTGATTTTTGACGGGATTGATAAAGGCCCCGTGATTCTGGCTCGGGTCGTTAAAGGACTCGAGTTGGCTGAAGACTGAGCCAGATCAAGGTTTCGTCCCGTGAAGTAATGCCACAATAGCGGCATTACTTCACGGGAGTTCTGCTATGATGCTCTGGAAAATCTATGCCCTCACGACGCTTGTGCTCTTTCTCAAAATGTTCGCTGTCGCGGGCGTGCAAGGCGTGAACCGCATCAAAAACCGTACGTTTGTCAGGCCCGAGGATGCGGCTTTTTTCGGAGGGGCAGCCCCGGCGGCGGCCGAATTGCCGATTGTCGAACGGGCCCAGAACACCCTGCGCAACGATCTTGAAAATATCCCGCTGTTTTTATTTCTGATGCTGGGTTATATCCAGTTGCAGGGGCCCGTACTGCCGCTGATGATCTACGCGACTCTGTTCGTGAGCGCGCGCATCGGCCATACCCTATGTTATCTGACGCCCCGGCAACCCTGGCGCAATCTCTGCTATCAGCTGGGCCTGCTGATGGACTTCATGCTCTGCGGCCATTTGCTCTGGGCCGTCTGGCGGCTCTAAGCCCTGACGG
>PGXP01000364.1 GCA_002839205.1 Spirochaetae bacterium HGW-Spirochaetae-9 | reverse complement strand
ACCACGGTGCTCAAGCTCCTCGGGGATCTTCCCGTCCTCGAGCAACCTGTTCACCAATAGCCCCAACTGGCCGGCATATTCCACGACAGCCTTGGCCAAGCGGATGAAATCGCCCAACTGCGGCTTCATTTGTGGTTGGATCAACAGGCTCATCGACTTGATCTTCTGCATCAATCCGACCAGGTACGTATCCACATAGCCGATCGATTCGCCGAGCAGGGAAATCACTCCCAGGATCTCTCCCGGCAAAGCGGGATCGGGTGCATAGGGAGCCAAATCCTCCACCAGTGCCTTGGAGCCCCGCCGTTGATGCGAAAGTCTCCCGATGGAACGCATCACATCGTAGCCGCTGTAGGTTGTGGTGAAATAGTCGGTGGCATTCTTCTCGATATTGTGCGCCTCATCGATTATCAGTCGGTGGAACGAGGGAAGCACCGCCTCATCGCCATAATCGAGTTCGTCGATCATGCGGGAGCGTGCATCGGTGAATAGCAGGTGGTGGTTGCTGATCAACAATCTCGCTTCGGCAGCCTTCTTGCGTGATTTCATGAAGAAGCAGTCCCGGGCGTAGGAACAGCGGTATCCCAGGCACAAATCGGCATCGCTGCAGACCTCGGACCACAATTCCCCACGCAACTTGCCGGGAAAATCGGTCCTGAGACCCGTTTCCGTCCCGATACTCCATGCCACCAGCGATCCAAGCTCACTCAACGGATCGTGGGCCAGCAACGGCATCTCATCGGCTCGTTCCTCCAACCTGTGCAAGCACAGGTAATTGCTCCGTCCCATGACCAGGGCGACCGGACAGGATGTCTCCAACAGTGCGAACAGCTGTACGATATCCTTGTCGTACAGTTGTTTCTGCAAATTTATTGTGGAAGTTGCGACCACCGTCCTGTCCTCGGGATGCTCCAAGGCCCAAAAGAGGGCCGGAACCAGATACGCGAAGGATTTGCCGATTCCTGTCCCGGCCTCTATGGCCGCAATCGCATCTTCCCTGTAGGCACGCATGACCAGCAATGCCATTTCGAGCTGGCCGTCGCGATACTCATACCCCATGAACCGTTTCGATAGGACGCCATCGGCATCGAATACCCGATAAATATCATTCGTCTCCAAGCTTGTATTC
>PGXP01000363.1 GCA_002839205.1 Spirochaetae bacterium HGW-Spirochaetae-9 | reverse complement strand
CATCGATACCTATAGCCGTATCAACAACGGTGTCTGGCTCGAGTTCGAGCAAGGGCTCATTACCATGGACCGGCTGAAGACGGAACGGTTCCGCCGCTTCTACAGCCGCTATGGACTGCAAGGCGACCCAGGCCTGACAGCACAAAGATACACGCTCATGCTTTCCCGATCTTTCCATCTCTATGATGATGCGATACCGGCCTTGGATGAATTGAAAAACCGCAATATCCCCATGAGCCTGATCACGAACGGCATATCGAACGTACAACGCGGCAGGCTTGCCGCCACCGGTACCCGAGACTACTTCACCGCGGTGGTTATCAGTGAGGAGATTGGCATCCAGAAGCCCCATCCGAGCTATTTCGAGAAGGCATTGTCTCTGGTACGCGATACCGGAGCTCCTGCCAAACGGCCGTTGGTGATCGGAGACAGTCCGACCAGTGACATCCGCGGAGGAATCGACTCGGGCTTGGATACCTGCTGGATAAACCGGTTCGGCATGCCCACCGATCCCACGCTCAGACCCACGTATGAGATAACAGGATTGAAAGAGCTCTTGGATATACTGGGCACCCGGTAGGCGGACTTCCCGTAGCCTACAGGTGCAGACCTTCTACCGGTCTTCGATCTCGACCAGATCCACATCGAATATCAGCAGGGTGTTCGGTTCGATCTTTGTCGAACCTGTCTCCCCATAGCCAAGATCCGGATGGACATAGAACCTGAATCGCGAACCGACGGACATGAGCATGAGCCCTTCGCGAAAGCCAGGGATCAGGGAGGAGAGGTCGAACGCACTGGGAATACCCCGTATGGAGGCATCGCCTTCACGGCCATCCAAGTAGGTGAGCCGGTAGTTGACCTTGACGGTATCGTCTCCCGACGGCATGGGACCTTCGGCATCCTCGAGGATCTCGTATTGGAGTCCACTGGAGGTGGTAATGACGCCTTCCCGCTTTCCGTTCACCGCAAGGAAACTCTCGGCATCCTCCAAATTCTTCTTGGCCAACTCTTCCAGACGTCGCGCTGCCTCATTGATCAACTTGTCTTGATATTCATACAACACGGAGTTCATCGACGATTGTTCTATCAGCGGTTCGTTCGAGACACCCGAATCATATGCGCCACGGGCGAAG
>PGXP01000091.1 GCA_002839205.1 Spirochaetae bacterium HGW-Spirochaetae-9 | reverse complement strand
AAAAGACCCTGGGCATAATTCGAATAACTTTCCGCCAGAGCAAAAATAAAGCATGCTGCAAGAATACCCACAGGCTTCCTGCCCCCAAGATATATGGCGACGAGGGCAATCCACCCTCTACCCGAGCTGATATTGGGCACATAAGCCGAAAGATTGAGCGAAAGATATGAGCCAGCCAGCCCGCAGGCCGCTCCCGACATCAAAATGGCCGCCAGCCTGTAGCGGGCTGGCTTCAACCCCAAAGCGGCGACGGCTTTTGTATTCGAGCCTGTAGCCCGAAGCCGCATTCCGAATGGCGTTCTGTTGATGATCACCCAGGCGAGAAAAACCGTAAGCCAGGACAGCTGCGCAAAAATGTTCTGTCCGAAAAGGATGGGTCCAAAGAAGGGAATTCCGACAAGCCCTCCCGTGACGACAGGGAGATGGGGTAGGGTGAAGGGCACGACGCCTTTTGTGCTGAAAATCTGTTGGGAAAGGACAACCGTTAGGCCAGCCGCGAGGAGATTGGTGGCCAGGCCCGTGATAAATTCGTTCGCCTTCAGGCGCAGGGTGATCCATCCGTAGAGCAGGGCGGCAAGGGTGGATGCGAACACGCCGATAGCCGCGCCTGCCGCCAGGCTTCCCGTCGCCGCAGCCCCCATGACGCCGAAGAATGCTCCGATCGCCATCAAGCCTTCGAGGGCGATATTGAGCATGCCGGTGAGTTCGGTGAAGAGGCCGCCCAGGGCGGCGAAGATAAGGGGCGTCATCGCCGCCAAGGCGCCCGAGAGGATTGGGACGAGGCTTGTCGCGAAGCTCATGGCCTTGTCCTCTTCTTAATTCTTGCCCTGGACTTCGTGGCAAATCGTGCCGTGATCAGGAAGAAAATTACGGCTTGTACGATAGAGACAATTTCGGAGGTGACATTGGAGCCTATCATGACTCCTTTGGCACCCGCTTCCAGATAGGCGAGAAAAAAGGCCGAGGGAATCACGGCGAGGGGATCGTTATGCGCTATAAGAGCTACCGAGATGGCACTCCAGCCGACGCCTGAGGAAAAGCCCCGCATTGCCTTGTATTGAGAGCCCAGGATCATTGCGGCTCCAGCCAGCCCATGCAGCGCCCCCGATAGCCCCATCGGCAGGAGAGTGTAAAGGCCCGTATCTATGCCGGAGTACTTTGCAAATTCCCCACCCAGTCCATAGACGCGCAGTTCGTAACCGAACCTGGTCCTGTCGAAGACGAACTTCGTGATGAGGGAGACTAGCAGGCCAAGGAATATGCCTGTGCTGAGAGATGAGGGGGGGAGAATGCGAGGGAAGCGCAGGCGGGGATCTATGGCGAGAGTCGTCTGAAAATTGCTCGATACATCCTGGAAAGGGCCCGTGATGAGATAGTCCACGACGAGGACGACAATGGCCGATATCAGAAAGGAAGAGATCAGCTCATCGACATCGAGGAAGCGTTTGAAAAATCCGGAAAGCGATCCGATGAGAGCGCCCATCGTCGCCGCTGCGAGCATAGCCGCCAGCTGCATGCCGAATGGCGAGCCTGTCTGGGAATTACCTGGGAAAGCAAGGCAGACGAGGACGGCGACAAGGCCTCCCGCATATACCTGTCCTTCCCCTCCCAGATTGAAGTTGCGCGACGAAAAGGCGACACTCACCCCCAATCCAGCAAGCATCAGGGGTAAAGTAAAAGCGAGCATGTTGCCGAAGGCGTACTTGTTGCCGAAGGGGCTCAAGAAAAACAGCCTGAGCGCCGAGGGGAAGTCTTCGGCGAAGACGAGAAGTAGAATGATGGCCGCGGCGAAGGAAGCGGCCAACGTGATGAGGAGCCCTGTCAGTCGACCATCAGCTCTGCGGATCCGAACGTTATCCGCCATAGGCTACCGCCCTGTCGTCCGACAGGCCAAGCATGTATTCGCCCAGCTTTTCTTTTGTCAGGCTGCCATCGTTTGGCAGATCGCAGACGATCCTGCCCCTGTACATCACCGAAATCCTGTCGGAGAGCTCCAGTATCTCGTCCAGGTTGGATGAAAGGAGAAGGATACCCGAACCTGCGTCTCTCGCTTCCAGGATTTTTTCGTAGACGAATTCCGTTGAGCTGATGTCCAGGCCCCAGGTGGGTTCCGAAAAAACCATGAGAGGAGGCAGGGGCGATGCAAGCTCTCGGGCGAGAATGAGCTTCTGTATGTTTCCGCCGGACAATTCGCCTGCGAGCTGTTCGGGACGGCCTTTGATGAAGAAATCTCCGATTGCAGTCCCTGTTGCCCTGATAGCCGATGCCGCATCTAGAAAGCCTTGCGGGAAGTAGTGTGGCCTGTCGAGAGCAATATAGTTCTCCGTCATCGAGAGCCCTATGTTGGCTCCTCGCCGTATCCTGTCGGCGGGCACATATCCCAGACCGTAGCCGGAGCGAGCGGGAAGCCTTCGCTTGGGCAGGGGCCTTCCCTTGAGGGAAATCTTGCCAGAATCGGGTCGCCTGAATCCTCCCAGTACATCTTCAAGCTCGCCGACCCCGTTGCCCGAAACCCCACAAACACCCAGCACCTCGCCCGGGCGAAGGTTGAGGCTCACACCGTCGAGCTGTCTGGCTTCGCCGGCGCTTGATGAAAGGCATACATTCTCGATTTCAAGGACAGGTTTGGGGCTGAAAGCCCGCGAAGGGGTTCTGGTGAAAAGAGGACAACTGGCGTTGCCCATGATGTGGCAGGATAGGCTGTATTCGTCGATGTCGGCGGTTCTGAACCTGTCCACGGTGCAGCCTGAACGCATAACGGTGACGGAGTCCGAAATCTCCTTCACTTCCTTCACCTTGTGGGTGATCAGCACGATCGTGTGTCCTGAAGCGCGCAGGGAACGCAGGGTTCCGAAAAGTGTTTTTACTTCCTGTTCGGTGAGCACGGCCGTAGGCTCGTCCAGGATGAGAAAGCGCGCTTCCCTGTGGAGGAGCTTGACTATTTCGAGCTGCTGGCGCTCTCCGACGCTCAAGGAAGAAGCCATGCAGGTCGGATCAAGGGAAAAACCGTGGCGTTCCATTGTCGCGCTCACGGAACGGACGGCTTTGCGCCTGTCGTAGAAAAGGCCTGCCTTTCTCGGTTCGGCGCCAAGGACAACATTCTCCGCGACGGTAAAATCATCCACAATCATGAAGTGTTGGTGCACCATGCCAATACCCAGCCTCCCTGCGTCCAGGGGGCTGGCGATCCGAACCTCGGCTCCATCGAGGAGGATCTTCCCCTCATCGGATTTTTCGAGGCCGTAGAGAACCTTCATGAGGGTTGTCTTGCCGGCCCCGTTTTCTCCGACGAGGGCGTGAATCTCGCCCGATGCCACGCTAAGCCAGGCTCCATCATTGGCCAGGGTGTCGCTCTCGGGGTAGTACTTCGAGATGCCTTCCATCGTGAGAGCGTCCATCGATCGCTTTTACCTTCGCCTTTTTCTCAGAGCGTGGGAACCTTGAACTGGAGCTTGCCCGATTTGATCTGGGCTATCACCCCGTCCACCTTGGTCCGAACAGCCGCCGGCACACCCTCCAGATAGGATGGGCTCTTGTTCAGGAACTCGATATAGCCATCGGCCATGCCCACGACTTCAGCCTTGCCGAAGGGAAGGGTGCCGTCGAAGGCAGCCTTGAGCGTCTTGTACGTCAGTTCCTCCTGATGGAGTACGGCGCAACCGAGAATGCTCTTCGGTGCACGGGCATACTCGTCGCCGTCGAAGAACACGAGGTACTTGCCTGCGTCCTGGGCGGCCTTGAGGGCTCCCTGGCTGGCCGAACCGCAGATGGGAAGTATGACGTCAACGCCCGAGGCTATCATGCTTTTCGCCAGTTCGGCGGCCTTTGTGGCATCAAACCAGTTGCCTACGACGCGGGCATCCAGCTGGAAGGCTGGATCAGCGGCTTTCAGTCCCTGCTCGAAGCCGGGAGCGATGATCTTGTCCATCACGGGGTAGTGCTGACCCATGATCAAGCCTACCTTCTTGTCGGGGTTGGCGCCCGGCAGGTTGCTCAACGAGACGAGACCAGCCAGGTAGCCTGTCACGTAGCCCTGCTCGAGCTGGTTATAGAGCACTGTGTAGAGGTTGGGATTTCCCGCCATCTGTCCGTCCACACAGATGAATTTCTGTTTTGGAAAGGCGGGGGAGATTTTATTGATGAGATCGGGCAGCGAAGGATTGGAGGTTACCAGGTAGTCATACTCGCCCGTGGCGACAAGACTTGTGAGTTTTTCCTCCCATTCGGCCTGGTTGAAGCCCGCCTCGTAGACCTTGATCGAGGCTCCCTGCGTTTGGGCTACCAGCTTTTCTACACCCTTTGCCATGTTGTCATAGATGGGGCTGCCGGCGCGGACCCCGGGGATGAAAACGGCAACCTTTATGGGCTTGGCGAAAAGCGGAAAGACGAGGGCCGCAATGGCGATGCTCAGGAGAAGAGCTCTTTTCATGGTTCCTCCTTCGATAAATCTACATCGATTCATACTTGACGTAAGAATATATCGCATGTAAGATTTATTCTACCATAGCGCTGCAAATGCGCAAGAGGGATTCGCTGCTCATCATGAAGAATAACGATGGAAACTACAAGATAGGAGAACTCGCCTCGATGTTCGGCCTCACCGTTAGGACGGTGCGGTATTATGAGGAACTTGGTCTCCTCAAGTCGAGCGACCGTATGGAAGGTTTGCATCGGCGCTATCCCGAAAAAAACCTTGTGTATCTGAAGCGTATCGCCCAGCTGAAATCCTACGGGCTCAGCCTCGGCGAAATCAAGGAATTCTTCGTCCTTGCGGCCAGCGACCGTTCGGGAGAGGCTTGCAGGCGTCTTCTCATCAACAAATATAAGGAAAGGATGGATGCCGAGGAACTCATACTTCGGGAAGCCGAGGCTACGCTGAAAGATCTTCGTTGGCATGTGCGCCAGCTGGAGACCGTGAAGGATTTTTTTGAATGCCCTGGCAGACAGTGCGGGACCTGCGATTTTGGCGAATGGTGCGAGATGAAGATCGATGAGCCCAAGCCCGAGGAGGAAGAATGAAAGCGGCGATGTTGACAGCCCCCGGAACCTTTGAGATACGGCAGTTGCCGGATCCTCTTCCCTCAGACAGCGAAATCCTCGTCAAACTCAAGGCCTGCGGCATTTGCACGCTGGAACAGCGCCTGTATACGGGGGCTATGAAGATGCCCCTGCCTGTCATCCCCGGGCACGAGGCTTCGGGCGAGATCATCGCTGTGGGTCCAGCAGTCGTAGGCGATTTCCGCGTGGGAGCAAAAGTCGCCCTCGATCTCGTCCTGCGCTGCGGAGAATGTTATTACTGCCGGATCGGCAAGTCGAACCTCTGCGCCAACCGTTTCAAGAAGGGCCAGCGCGTACTCGGCGGTTTTGCAGAATATATTGCGGTACGTCCTTCACAGGTCCACCCCCTGCCCGACAGCCTTTCCTACAGGGAAGCTGCCTTTGCCGAACCCTTGGCATGCTGCATCCATTCGCTCAAACGGCTCAAGGTCGCGATGACAGAGGATCTCCTCATCGTCGGGGCAGGCGCCATGGGCATGCTGCACCTCCTCGTGGCACGGTGCATGGGACTCCGAACGACGGTGAGCGATCCCGATCCAGCCCGCCGAGAGACGGCCAAGGCCCTCGGTGCCGATTTCGTGGTGGATCCTACCGTCGTTGAACTGCCAAAGTTTGCGAAGGAGATCACCGGGGGTCTCGGTTACTCTTCCTGCGTCGTCACGAGCCCGGCCCCCGTCGCCTTCTCGAGCGCCATAGAATCTCTGGCCAAGGCGGCCAGACTCAACATCTACACCGCGTATGAGGACAAGATGTCCATTCCCGTGGACGCCAACGCCATCCACAGGCAGGAACTCCTGATAACGGGCACGGAGGGCCGGCTCGAAGAGGACTTCCTCCAGGCCGTGCGCCTTCTCGCCTTTGGGAAGGTCGACGTGAAGCCCCTTGTGAGCGCAGTCACCTCTTTCTCCACCATCGACGAGGGATTCAGGATGGCCCTTTCCAGGACGGCCTTCCGCGTTCTTCTGGAGCACGAAGCCCCATGATTCTCGCGGTCGATATTGGCACGAGCTCGGTCAAGGCCGGCCTCTTCGACAGGGCAGGCGCCTGTCTTGCCTTGGATTCAAGGTCCATTGAGACTCTGGCCTCGCCTGACCCCGTCGCGCATGAGGTTTTGGCTGGTGCATGGATCGAGGCCTTTGCCGCTCTGGTACCAGCCCTCGCCGCAGCTGCCGGGACCGGTGCCCAGAACGCCGGGGCAGTGGAATGCGTTGTCGTTTCAGGGAATGGACCCACCCTTGTGCCCGTCGATGCCGAAGGCAAAGCCCTCGCCCCCGCCGTCACCTGGATGGATCGCCGCGCGGTGGATGAAGCCATCCTGGCAGGCCAGGCCGCAGGGCGCTTTCTCGATCCCACCTACAATCTTCCCAAGGCACTCTGGTTCAAGCGGCACAGGCCCGATATCTACGAAAGAACCGCTCACTTTTCCTCCTGCCCTGAATTTCTCTGCGGCCGCCTGACGGGCGAATGGCGCAGTTTTCTGCCCGCCGAAGGTTTCCAGCCCATCATCTGGGATGCCGGCTCCCTGCGAGCCCTCGGCTTGGATGAGGCAAAGTTTCCGCCCTTCATTAAACTGGGGGAAATCGTTGGAACGTTGACGCGCTCCTCGGCTGTTGCCTACGGTCTGCCCGAAGGCATACCCGTCGTATCCGGTGGCCCCGACTTTGTCGTCTCTCTCATCGGCACCGCCACCACAAGGCCTGGCCGCGCCTGCGACAGGGCCGGCACCTCAGAGGGCATAAACCTCTGCCACGATGGCAGTTTTCCCGACGACTCCCGCCTCCTCCTCATGCCCCATGTCATCGAACCCTATCTCAATATTTCCGGCGTCATCTCCACTTCGGGCAAAGCCATCTCCTGGTTCAGGCGGGCCTCCGGGGATT
>PGXP01000090.1 GCA_002839205.1 Spirochaetae bacterium HGW-Spirochaetae-9 | reverse complement strand
GGCTCAGGAGACCTGGCTTGTGGCCGATTCATCCAAGTATGGAAGGACGGGATTCGTCAATGTTCTCTCGCTCTCGGAAGTTGACGGCATCATTACGGATTCGAAGATGGACGAAAACGCCCTCGCGGCGATGAAAGAGAACGCACTCGACCTGCGCGTCGTTTAGGGAGGCTCTATGGCTCATGTGGTGGTAATGCCGAAGCTCGGCAATACCGTGGAATCATGCATCATCGTCAAATGGAATGTTACGGAAGGACAGGCCATAAAGGCCGATACCGTCCTCTGCGAGATAGAAACCGACAAGGCCACGATGGATGTCCCCGCCGGCGTGGAAGGCCTACTGTTGCGGCGGCTCCGGAACGAAGGCGACGACGTGCCCGTCCTCGAGCCCATCGCTCTCGTGGGCGCGGCCGGGGAAAAGGTCGAACTGCCAAGATCGGAAACGACTGCGGTCCAAACCATTGCGGCAGGGGTCCGCGCAGCGGCCAGCCCGCGCGCCAAGGCCGCGGCGCGTAGGGCGGGAGTCGCCCTTGAAGCGATTGGCGCCGGCAGCGGGCCCGGCGGCAAGGTTATCGAACGCGATGTGGAGGCCGTGGTGGCCGCCGGGCCCGGCCTAACGGCCGCCGCGCTCGGCGAGGCTGCCCGCGATATCGCCGTCCTTCATGGCCTCTACGAAGCCTCCAAGACAGGGTCGGGACTGGGCGGCAGGGCGACCCTTGCCGACCTCGCCGCGGCAAAAGGGGCGCCTGCCGCAGCCGGATCGGCCGTGCTGTCCACAATCCAGGCGGCCTTCGCCCAAACGCCGTCCGTGGTCCAAGCGCCATCCCCTGACGCGGCCTTCCCTGGCCCCTACGCGGACACGCCCATCAAGAGCATACGCAAGATCATCGCGGACCGCATGATGCATTCCCTCCAGTCCAGCGCCCAGCTCACCCTCAACGCGAGCGCGCCCGCGGACATACTCCTTTCCCTGCGCGGCCGCCTCAAGAGTTCAGATCCCTCGCTCGGCCTCTCGGGCATAACCATCGGCGACTTGGTGGCCTTCGCCGCCTCGCGCGTCCTGGCCAAGTATCCGAAACTCAACGCCCACGTCGTGGACGGCGTCGTGCGCAGCTACGAACTGGTCCATCTCGGCCTCGCCGTGGACACGCCGCGCGGCCTCATGGTGCCCGTCGTCAGGGATGCCAGCTCGCTCTCCCTGCGCCAGTTCTCCGAACAGTCGAAGCTCCTCGCCAAGTCCTGCGTCGACGGTTCGCCCAATCCCGACCTGCTTTCGGGCTCCACCTTCACGGTGACGAACCTCGGCGCCTTCGGCATCGAGAGCTTCACCCCCATCCTGAACGAGCCCGAAACCGGCATACTGGGCGTAAACACCATCGCGCCGCGCGCGACGATCAGCCCCGACGGCCGACCCGGCGTCGAAATGCGCATCGGGTTCTCGCTCACCGTAGACCACAGGATCGTGGACGGCGCCGACGCGGCGCGTTTTCTGAAGGATCTCGCCGACTATATCGCGAACATCGACATCGTCATGCTCGCCGCTCTCATGTGAGCAAGGGTAGGAACCGTTGAAAGAATACGACATCATCGTCATCGGCGGCGGACCCGGCGGCTACCTCGCCGCCGAACGCCTGGCGCAGGCCGGAAAGAAGGTCCTTCTCGCGGAGAAAGACGTCCTCGGGGGCACCTGCCTCAACGTCGGCTGCATCCCCACGAAGACCCTCCTCAATTCGGCCAAACTCTACGTCCACGCCTTGGAGAGCGCCAAGTTCGGCGTTTCGGCCGACAATGTCCGCTACGACTGGAAGGCCATGCAGGCCTGGAAGACCGAGGTCGTCGGCAAGCTCGTCGGCGCCATCGGCCTCACCGAGAAGAAGCTCGGCGTCGAGGTCGTGAAGGCTGAAGCCCGCCTTATCGGTCCGGGAAAGGTCCAGATAGGCGAAAAAATATACGAAACTGAACATAGTATCCTCGCGACGGGCTCGGTTCCCGTCATGCCGCCCATTCCTGGCTGCCGGGGCAACCCCCTCGTCGTGGATTCCACCGGCCTTCTCTCCGTCCCCGAAGTGCCCGCGCGCCTCTGCGTCATCGGCGGCGGCGTCATCGGCGTCGAGTTCGCCAGCCTCTTCTCCGCCCTCGGCTCGAAGGTCGAGGTCGTCGAAATGCTCGACGAGATCGTTCCCTTCATGGACAGGGAAGCGGCGCCCATTCTCCGCCGCGGCCTTAAAAGCGTCGCCTTCAATCTTGGCTGCATGGTCGAGCGGATCGAGGGCGCCACTGTCTTCTATAGAAGAAAGGATGGAACCGAATCGTCGGCCGCGGCCGACCTCGTCCTCATGGCTGTCGGCCGCAGGCCGGCGGTGGAGGGCTGGGGGGCCAAGGAAGCCGGCCTCGACGTCTCACCCAAGGGCGTCGTCGTGGACGACAGGATGCGCACCAACCTGCCGAAGGTATGGGCCGTCGGCGATGTCACCGGCCGAAGCCTCCTCGCGCACACGGCCTACCGCATGGCCGAAATCGCCAGCGCTAACATCCTCCGCGGCGAGGAAGCCGCGCGCTCGGGCGAGACGATGCGCTGGGACGCCGTTCCCTGGGCCGTCTATTCGATGCCCGAAGCGGCTGGCATCGGCCTCACCCAGCAGGAAGCCGAGCGCCGCGGTCTTGCGGTCGTCACATCCTCCGTCCCCCTGCGCGTCTCCGGACGCTTCGTCGCCGAGAACGGCTTTGCCGCCCCCGGTACCGCCAAGCTCGTGGCCGACGCCCGGACGGGAAAGATTCTCGGCGTCCACATCGTCGGCGCCTACGCCTCGGAGACAATCTGGGGAGCCTCGGCTGTCATAGAAAATGAATTGACCGCTGGCGATCTGCGTCAGCTCGTATTCCCCCATCCCACGGTTTCCGAAGCGATCCGAGAAGCCGCCTGGGCCATGAAATAAGGAGACTAAACATGCCTAAATCCATGACGGTAGATCCCGCGGACCTGCGGAAAAGCGGAGTCCTCAAGATTCCTTCGATTCCCCTGAACCAATACAAGCGCAATTTTTCCACCGAAATCGCGACCTACGGAAAGGACGGGCTTGTCGCCATGCTCCACGACATGATCGCGATCAGGGAATTCGAGTCCATGCTCAATTCGATCAAGACGACCGGAGCCTGGAATGGCGTCGAGTATAACCACAAGGGTCCCGCCCATCTTTCCATGGGACAGGAAGCCGCCTCGGTAGGTCAGGCCGCCGCCCTCGACCCGGACGACTTCATCTTCGGATCGCACCGCAGCCACGGCGAAATCCTCGCCAAGTGCTTTTCGGCGGCGCGCAAGCTCGATCCCACATCCCTCGAATCCATCATGAAGGGATTCCTGGACGGAGAAACCCTCCGTTTCGCCGAACGCATTTCCTATGACAACCTCGCCTCTCTCGCCGAAAACTTCATCCTTTTCGGCACGATGGCCGAGATCTTCGCACGCAAGTCGGGCTTCACGCGAGGCCTAGGCGGCTCGATGCATGCTTTCTTCGCGCCCTTCGGATCGATGCCGAACAACGCGATCGTCGGCGGTTCTGCCGACATCGCCACCGGCTCCGCGCTCTACAAGCGCATCAACAAGAAACCGGGCATCGTCGTCTCCAACATCGGCGACGCGTCCATGGGCTGCGGCCCCGTGTGGGAAGCCATGACGCTCGCCTCCATGGACCAGTACAGGACCCTCTGGCCCGAATCGGCCGGAGGGGCTCCACCCATCCTCTTCAATTTCTTCAACAACTTCTACGGCATGGGCGGCCAGACCCTGGGCGAAACCATGGGCTACGGCGTCCTCGCGAGGGTGGGAGCTGGCGTCAACGCCGACGCCATGCACTCCGAGCGCGTCGACGGCTACGATCCCCTCGCGGTGGCCGACGCCGTCGCCCGCAAGAAGAAGATCCTCCTCGAGGGACGAGGCCCCGTCCTCCTCGACACCATAACCTACAGGATTTCAGGCCACTCGCCCTCCGACGCCTCCAGCTATAGGACAAAGGACGAAGTCGAGCTCTGGCAGAAGAACGACTCCATCGAGGACTTCTCCGCCTACCTCGTCAAGAACAAGGTGATGTCTAAGGCTGACGTCGAAACGATGCGCGCCGCCGTCGACGAAAAGCTCACCTCCGTCCTGAAGCTCTCCACGAACGAGGCCGAGTGCCCGCGCGTGGACGGCGCCTTCATCGAATCCGTGATGTTCTCGAACCGGAAGGTGGAGAAGTTCGACTCGAGGGAGCCCGAGTTTATCCAGCCCCTCTCGGAGAACGCCCGCGTGAAATCCATCGCGGGAAAAATCCGCAAGGCCACCGACGCCGAAGGCAAGCCGGTTTCCAAGAACAAGATGTACCAGTATCGCGATGCTCTCTTCGAAGCCATCGCTCACCGCTTCGCCATCGATCCCACACTCGCTGCCTGGGGCGAAGAGAACCGTGACTGGGGCGGTGCTTTCGCCGTCTACCGCGGCCTCACCGAGGCGCTTCCCTACAACAGGCTCTTCAATTCCTCCATTTCAGAGGGCGCCATTGTGGGTGCCGGTGTAGGTTATGCGCTTTCGGGCGGGCGCGCCATCGTCGAGCTCATGTACTGCGACTTCCTCGGCCGCGCCGGCGACGAGATTTTCAACCAGGTATCCAAGTGGCAGTCGATGTCGGCTGGTCTTCTCACGATGCCCCTCACCGTTCGCGTCTCCGTAGGCAACAAGTACGGCGCCCAGCACAGCCAGGACTGGGCCGCCCTCGTGGCACACATCCCCGGACTCAAGGCCTATTTCCCCTCGACTCCCTACGACGCCAAGGGCATGATGAACCTCGCGTTGCGCGGCACCGATCCCGTCATCTTCTTCGAAAGCCAGCTTCTCTACGATATCGGCGAGCAGTTCGAGCCTGACGGCGTGCCGGAAGGTTACTATGAAATCCCCGAGGGCGAGCCGGCAATAAGAAAGCAAGGCAATGACATAACGATCGTGACGTTGGGCGCCACACTATATCGCGCCATGGACGTCGCGAAGACGCTCGAGGAAAAATACGGACTCTCCGCCGAAGTCATCGACCTTCGCTTTGTCGCTCCCCTGAACTACAGCGTCATCATCGAATCGGTGAGGAAGACAGGAAGGCTCGTCCTCGCTTCCGACGCCGTCGAGAGGGGATCTTTCCTCCACACGGTGGCGTCCAACGTTCAGACCCTCGCCTTCGATTACCTCGACGCCCCCGTCGCTGTCGTCGGTTCGAGGAACTGGATCACGCCCGCGGCCGAACAGGAAGCGCTTTTCTTCCCGCAGGAGGAATGGATCCTGGACACCATCCACGAGCGGATCCTTCCCCTGAAGGGCCATGAGGTCACGACGGTGCAGACGAACGGCGAACTCGCGCGCAGGGCGCGCCTCGGCGTGTGAGCCTGGGCTGCATCGATGCATCGGTGCAGCGTGTCTCCCGCGGCATTCATCCTTAGATCTCCGCCCTTCGGCGGACTCGATCAGCGTCCATAGCGGCGAGGGCAGGGGAAGCCCTGCGCGCCGCTATGAGTTCGGCCAGTATCGAGACGGCGATTTCCGCCGGCGTCTGGGCGCCTATGTTGGCTCCGATGGGAGCGCGAAGCGATATGACTTCCTTCCTGTCGAAACCCTCGCCGATGAGGGTATCGAGTACCATTTTCGTCTTTTTTCGCGAGCCGACGAAGCCAGCGTAACGGTATTTCTTTCCCAGGATCGCCCGCACGCACTCCAGGTCGAACTGATGGCTCGGGGTAGCTATGACGACATAGGTGGAATCGCCAAAGAGGAACCGGTCGACGATGTCCAGGTAATCGCCGCAGCGCGTCTGCACTTTTTCCGGGAAACGTTCCAACGCGGCGAATTCAGGGCGGTGGTCGACGACGGTCACGAGGAAATCCAGCTCTGCCGCAAAGCGGGCTATGGCCAACCCGACATGGCCTCCTCCGAGAATAAGGAGTTTTTCGGCCGGTGGGATGAAATTGAAGAAGCAGCCCGATGCGGAATATGCGAAGCCGTCTACCGCGGCCGCGGCGGACATAGCTTTCACCTCTCCGCCGCAGATTTCCGGTACCTTTCCCGCGAGCGCATTTCCTGAAGGGTCGAGCAGGGCGCGGAGGCAGCCGTCCTCTTTCGATCGTCCCGGCGGGACAGGCTCGCCGACAAGCATGATCCCCATGCCCTTCTCGAGTTGCCCGTCCGCCGCGGCATAGAGGCCGGTATCGGCGACGTATTCTATGGATAGCTCGACTTCACCGCCGCAGATGGCTTCGCTGCCTGCCGCCTCCATTCCGACCATCTCGACGCCGATCCCGAAAGACAAGCGCTTGTCGAAGGCAACCTTGGCCGTCGCGGCGGCCCTGAGTTCCACGATGCCGCCCCCGACGCTGCCAGTCGTGCTTCCGTCGGGCTTGAAGAGCATCATCGTGCCCGAGTGCCGCGGAGCCGAGCCCTTGAGCCCCGTGATGGTGGCGACGACGACGGGACCAGGGCAGGCCGCTATCGCGTGGATGACATCAATGCTCATGCGTTCTCCTCCCCGAGAATCGAACCAGGCTTGAGGTTGGCCGCGTTGAGGGCGCCAAGCCGCGCGCCTTCGCGGATCGCTTCGCGCAGGGACCCACCCTCGGAAAGGATGTAGGCCAGGCCGGCCGTAAAGGCATCACCTGAGCCTGTGGGGTTGATAGCCTCTATCTTCACGACAGGCTCCTCGGTGGCTATACCCCCCTCGTTGAACCAGACTGGGGCGCTGCCGCGCGTGACCACGAGCTCCGTGCCATAACGCTCCTTCCAGGACCTCGCATAGGTCTGGACATGGGCTCTCAGGCTGGCTGTACCGGCAGCGGCGCCGCCTGGCGGGGGAAAGGTGGCGAGGAATTCGCTCAGATTGGGCTTCACTATGGCGGGGCGGGAGATCAGGCTCGTCACAAGGTCCTTGCCCTT
>PGXP01000089.1 GCA_002839205.1 Spirochaetae bacterium HGW-Spirochaetae-9 | reverse complement strand
ATTGGAGAAGACTACGCAGATGGGGGCTCCAGTGCTGTAGCCCTTATATATGCCCGATACGATGATCGGAACGTCGCTTTCTCTTCGGGGAGTTGTGCCCAAAACCCCGGAACGCCTGCGTGAGAGATCGGCTTCGAAATCTTCAGGCGAGAGGGCTATGCCTGCTGGGCAGCCATCGATGATGGCGCCGATCTTGGCACCATGGGATTCGCCGAAAAGCTCGATACAGAGAATCCTTCCTAATCTGTTCATACCACAGCCTCATCCAAAAAAGCCTTGAGTTCCGGGATGGCTACCTTCTCTACAATCACGCTTCCTATATCCTTGGGGATGACGAGGTTCATCCATGCGCCCTCTCGCTTTTTATCCATAAACAGAGTTTCAGCCATGCGATCTTTATCCTTTTGCAGGGAAGCTGTATCAACGGGAAGGCCATAGCCCGAAAGAAGCCTGACGATGCGTTGGGCTGTCGAAGCAGTCATATAGCCTCGCCGCATGGAAAACGAGCATGCCAGGACAATACCGAGGGCGACACAGTAGCCATGCGGCATACCTGAAACTACTTCGATGGCATGGCCAAAGCTGTGGCCGAGGTTGAGAATCCTGCGTTCGCCTGCCTCCCTGGGATCTCTCTGTACAATGTTCAGCTTGACGCGCTGGGATTGTGCTACCATGTGCCGAAGCGTTTCACCGGGGCAAGCCATGTAGTCGAGGTTGCCGTTTCCGGCCTGCGAAGCCAGCGTCTTCTCGAGGAAGGCGAAGTATTCCTCTCCATCGATGATGCCGTGCTTTATCACCTCTGCCATGCCGGAGGCGAATTGTCTGCCGTCGAGACGCCTGAGGGTGTCTATGTCGCAAAATATCGCTTCGGGATTCTGGAAAGACCCTACAACATTCTTGAAGCCCTGAAAATCGATGCCATTCTTGCCGCCCAAAGAGGCATCCGTCATCGCCAAAAGGGTGGTGGGGGCGAACATGAAGCCTATGCCGCGAAGCCAGCTGTGGGCGGCATAACCACCAAGGTCGCTGATGGACCCCCCGCCGATGACGAGAATTTTCCAGCTTCTGTCCAGTTGGAAGGCGATAAACTGCCTGAAAAGTTCGGCGAGAACATCCAGGGATTTCGCTGCCTCGCCTTCGGGCACGAAGACGAGCGGACAATCCGGAAATTGCCCGCCAAAGAGAGAATGAATCCTTCGATCGCTCAGGATGAGTGTCTTCCTCTTGTCTATGCGAGCGGCAATTTCTTCAATCCCGCAAAAGTGCACGGTTTCGCGCATTCAACTGCCTTCAGTCCACCGCATCGATAAAGGGACTCGGCTCTTTTGATCCTTCGGCGGCTTCTCGGTTTTCGGATGCCATTTCGCTGGCGCCGAATTGATCCTCGGCCTTCAGGGATTCGTAAAAAATTCTGGTTTTCCTCAGCTTTTTCATGAGCTTTTCAAATTGCCCCACGGTGAGCTGCTGGTCCTTGTCGCTCAAGGCCGAAGGGGGATCGATGTGCACTTCAATCTCCAGGCCGTCGGCACCTGCAATCATTGCGGCGAGGCTCATGGGCTCTATCATCGAAAGAATGCCCGTGCCGTGGCTGGGATCGATGATGATGGGGAGATGGCTTTCCTTGAGCACAGCCGGAATCATGGAGAGATCGAGAGTATTCCTGGTATAGGTTTCAAAGGTGCGAATTCCCCGCTCGCAGAGAATCACGTTGGGATTGCCCTCGGCGAGGATGTATTCCGCGCAGTTGAGCCATTCTTCGAGCGTGGAATACATGCCTCGCTTCAGGAGTATGGGTTTCCCTGATTTTCCTGCTTCCCTCAGCAGCGAAAAATTCTGCATATTCCGCGCGCCGATCTGCAGGACATCGGCATATTCGCCGACCCATGAGACATCGCGCGTATCCACGACTTCCGTGACGATGGGTAACCCAGTTTCTTTCTTCGCCTTGTCGAGCAGCTTGAGCCCCTTGAGCCCCAAGCCCTGGAAGGCGTAGGGCGATGTTCTGGGCTTGAAAGCACCGCCGCGGAGCATGTTGGCTCCCGCTTTTTTCACGGCAATCGCCGTCTCGATCGTCTGCCTTTCGGTTTCCACCGAGCAGGGACCGGCGATGACGACGAAATCCTTTCCGAATTTGACGCCCATTACATCGATGATACTGCGGCTTGAATCGGGTCGTGCCGCCACGAGCTTGAGGTTCTTCATTGAAATCGACTCCGGCTCCGGGCAACCTTGCTCCCGGCTATGAAACATGCTCCTGCAAAGAGTAACAACGATACTACACGGTCGTGATGCAGAGGTCAAGGAAGTCGAGGGGAACTCACTTTCGTTCTGCCTTCATCTGCATTATCATGCCCTCATGTATTTCAACGAACTGGTGGCTGCCTACGACCAGCAGCGGCGGGAACGGAATATCTACCACGATCTCATGCGGTTCAGGGTGCGTGAGGTTCTGCTCGTAGGAAGCCTCTACGATTCCTTCGTCGTGGAATCGGACGGTGTCCTCACCGAGCAGATCTACGGGGAATATTTCAAACTCAATCTCAACACCATCCCCAGGGTTACCTGTGCCTACACCGATGAATCAGCCCTCGATCTTTTCAGAGGGGGGCGATTCGACCTCGTTATCCTCATGGCGGGCATCGATTTCGAGGTTCCCCTCAGGCTGGCTCAATCCATGAAGCACATCTGGCCCGATATTCCCATCCTTCTCATGGCCACGAACAATTCGAGCCTGGAAAATCTTGACCTGAAAGCCCCAGGCCTGCAATCCATCGACAGAATTTTCGTGTGGAACGGCTATTCCAAGCTTTTCGTCGGCATGATCAAATACATCGAAGACGTGAGGAATGTGCAGGCTGACACGATGGCGGCCCGGGTGAGAGTCATTCTCCTCATCGAGGATTCGGTTCGCTACTATTCGCGGTTCCTGCCCGTCCTCTACAAGGTAGTTCTGAGGCAGACGCAGAATCTCATCGAGGAAGAAAAGGTTACCGAAACCTACAAGCTTCTTTCCATCCGTGCCAGGCCGAAAATCCTTCTCGCCTCAAGCTTCGAGGAAGCCCAGGAAATATTCGAAACTTATGAGGCAAGCCTGTTGACAGTCATCACCGACCTTCGCTTTCCCCGCAATGGAGTGGCCGATGAGGAGGCGGGGTTCGAATTTCTCCGTATGGCAAAGGCCAGGATTCCCGACCTTCCCATCCTTGTCCAGTCCAGCGAGCCCCGTATACGGCAAAAGGCGTATTCCATGGGGGCTTCCTTTGCCGACAAGAATTCGGAATCTCTCGAAATGGAGCTTGCCGGATACCTGCAGGAAAACCTTGGATTCGGGGCCTTTCGCTTTTGCATGCCCGACGGGAGTGAGTTGCGCAGGGCAAAAAACATGAAGGAGTTCATTGAAATTCTCCATGTCCTTCCTCCGGAAAGCCTCGCCTACCATGCCGAAAGGAATCACTTTTCAGCCTGGCTCATGGCAAGAGGCGAAATTCAAATGTCAAAAGTGCTTCGACCCTATCAAATAAATGATTTTCCTGATTTGACGGCGATGCGCGATTTCATTGTAAAAATCCTTGACAATGTGAAAAAGGAAAAATCGAGGGGAATAGTTGCCAATTTCGATGAAGGCATGATGGACGAAGAAAATTATGTCAGCAGGCTTGTCGATGGATCCGTCGGCGGCAAAGGCCGCGGCATTATCTTCATCCACTCGTTGCTCGAGAATCTCGATTTTTCGCGATATATCGACGGAATCGACATAAAGATTCCTCGTACCGCATTTATTGGCATTGATGAATTTGAAAACTTTTTGGAATCGCACAACTTGTGGTCATCTGCTTTCTACGGTCCTTACACCGAAGAGCTGAAGAGAACTTTTCTCTCTATTCCGCTTTCCCGCCAGCTTTTATCGAGACTCAGAACCTTTCTTGGAGCCACCGGAAAGCCTCTTGCCGTTCGTTCATCCGGACTCTTTGAAGACATGCTCATGGTACCCTTCTCCGGAATCTACGATACCTATATACTGCCCAACAACCATCCCGACATCGAAGTGAGGCTCACGCAGCTCTGCGATGCAATAAGGCTCATCTATGCCAGTCTTTTTTCAAAGGAAGCCCGTTCTTATTTTGAAGTTGCGCGCTATAACCTTGAAGAGGAGCGGATGGCAGTCGTCGTTCAGGAACTTGTCGGATCCATGCATGGAAATTATTACTATCCCCATATATCGGGTGTAGCTCAGTCCTACAACTATTATCCTGTCTCCTATACGAAGCCGGAAGATGGGCTCTGCATCGCCGGGCTTGGTTTGGGAACATGGGTTGTCGGTGGCGGTGCCGCACATCGTTTTTGTCCTCGATATCCAAAGATCGACGTACTCTCGCCTGACCAGTCGCTTGAGAATACGCAGAGGTATTTCCATGCCCTCGACATGGAAAAGTCAATGCCCGACCTCTCCTCCGGTGAGATGGCGAGCCTGTCTGAATTGCCAATATCCCAGGCAGCCGGCGATCGCCAATTTTCAATGATTGCTTCAACATGGGATCCCGAAGATCTTCGTTTCGTTCCCGGTGATTCCGGTCGAGGACCCAAGGTAATAGATCTCGCCAACATCCTCAAATATGAAGCCCTTCCTTTTTCCGATGCTATCTCCATGATTCTCTCCATAGGATCGCGCTCGATGGGAACTCCCGTTGAGATCGAATATGCCTTCAATCTGGATGAAGCGTCGGGAAAACCCGCGCTCTATATTCTTCAGCTGAAGCCGCTTATCCATCAGCAGGATCGAATCGATGTCGATCTAACTTCCGTCGAAGAACAGGACGCCTTCATCCGCTCGGAGAAAACGATGGGCAACGGCAGGGAATCGGAGTTGAGCGATATCCTTTGGGTTGACCCTGCAGCTTTCGATCGATCCGAGACCATTGAAATGGCCGCTGAGATAGAGGCTATCGATGCCCGCTTGAAGAAAGAGGGCAGGCGTTACATCCTTATCGGTCCCGGCAGATGGGGAACGAGGGACAGATGGCTTGGAATTCCCGTCACCTTCGCCCAGATTTCCTGCGCCAAGCTTATAGTCGAGGTTGATCTTCCAGGTTTTATCGTGGATTCTTCGCTGGGTTCGCACTTTTTCCACAACCTCACGAGCATGAACATCGGTTACATCAAAATTTCCCATGATAAAGGCGATTTTATAGATTGGGATTGGCTGCGGACGCTGCCTCTGGAGATGTCGACGGCACATTGCCGCTGGACGAGCCTGAAGAATCCCGTGGAAGTGCTTATGGATGGCAGAAGCAGCAAGGCTGTCATCCGCAAGCGAGCGCTTCCCTCGGCCGGTAATTTATCCGATGAGCCTTCCGGTATAATTGACGGTTAGACGGGTTTTGGGCGATACTCGACGCCACCAGGCACGATCGTTTTCCTCCAAGGCCAACGATGTACCCCAATCTCCGCAAATGGAGCTGATCACATGGATCCTGTAAGCGTTGCAAAAACACTTCATCCTCTCGAAGTCCGGATTCTCCTCAGATACGACGGAAACAGCGAAATCGACGCGCGCAGAGTGCGCGAGGATCTCGGCTATCGCGAAGGCCAGGAGAACCAGGCCTTTTCCTGGTTGACGGGCAAGGGTCTCCTTGAGGAGGCGGAGCGAAAGACCACCCTGTACTACGAGATAACGCCACTTGGCCTGGAATATGCCGACAAGGGCACGCCTGAAGAGAGAATATTCGCCCTGATCCAGTCTGCAGGGCCCTCCCGCCTCCCGGAAATGGCCGAAAAGCTGGGTTTTGAGCAGAAGACAATCGGATCAGCCTTCGGGCTTCTCTCCAAAGAAGGCGTTCTTTGCATGGATTCTGAGAAAAGGGCGGCGCTGGCTGAGGGGGCGCAACTCCCTGACCCTGTGCTCAGGCTCAAAGCCCTTCTCGAAACCGCAGCAGCAGGGGGCGGAATCCTCGACGAGGGCAAGCTCGAGGCGAGCGATCTTGCTGTACTTCAGTCGGTAGCAAAGAAGCGGGGTGCCGCAGATGCTCCCTTCAGAACCGCAGAACGTGAACGTGTTCTCTATCGCCTTGCCGCCGCCACCGAAGAAGTCAGGGCAGCCCTCATCGCACTTGGCATGACGGGTGAGGAATTGGGGGCTCTCACGCCTGCCATACTCGAAAAAGGCAGCTGGAAAAGCGGAACCTTCAGGCCGTACAACATTGGCGTCAACGCAGCCAGGACTATACCCGGGCGAAAGAATCCCTATGTGGAATTTCTGGAAAGCGTCAAGGACAAGCTGGTTTCTCTCGGTTTCGAGGAGTTCGATGGCAATATGGTGGAAACCGAATTCTGGAACTCCGACGCTCTTTTTATGCCGCAGTTCCATTCCGCCCGCGACATTCACGATGTCTACCATATCGACGAGCCCAAGCTGGCCAAATTCATCGAGGAGCCGCATCTCTCCAATGTCGCCGCTGCCCATGAGAACGGCGGGGACACGGGGAGCCGTGGCTGGAACTACAGATTTGACCGCGAGTTCACCAGGCGCCTCATCCTCCGCAGTCAGGGCACGGTGCTTTCGGCCAGGCAGCTTCCGCAGGCCAAGATACCGGGCAAGTATTTCGGGATAGCCCGATGTTTCCGTTACGACAAGGTAGACGCCACCCATCTGTCCGATTTTTACCAGACAGAAGGGATAGTACTCGGAGAGGATGTCAACCTCCGGACCCTCTTGGGCTTTTTGGAGATGTTCGCCGTGGAAGTGGCCGGCGCGAAGGAAGTGAAGTACGTTCCGGGTTATTTCCCCTTCACCGAGCCATCGGTGGAAGTGCATATCAAGCACCCCGTCCTTGGATGGTTCGAGCTCGGAGGCTCTGGGATTTTCAGACCCGAAGTGACAAAATCCCTCGGCATCGACGTGCCCGTTCTCGCCTGGGGCATAGGCATCGACAGGATGGCCTTGATGGCTTTG
>PGXP01000088.1 GCA_002839205.1 Spirochaetae bacterium HGW-Spirochaetae-9 | reverse complement strand
CGCCTTGCCCTCGGCTCGTTCCGGCGGCGTGACGTTGCTTCGTTTCTCCGAATCGGGTAAAAGCCTTGTCTCGGGCGATCTATCCAACGCTTCCTTCTCCTCGAAGCTCGCCTCCGATGGCGACTTTGTCTATTTCGGCAAGGTCACCGAGCTTCTCGTGGGCCAAACGCAAGTAAGCGGTCCGGTTAAATACGCTGGTCGTTATGAGATATCTTCTTTTAAAACACTAAAGGCACTCTTGTCCAAAGCCCAGGTTGTCGCTGAAACCAATCTCTTCTATGGCCGTATTTATCGCATGGATCTTTCCGGCAGGGATAAATCCTTCGCCTTCTCCCCCCGCGATGTTCTAGCGGGCGCAGACATTCCCCTCGCCGAATTCGACAGGGTAGTGCTATACCGCTACGACGATGTGGGGCTCGATCCCGATTTTGACCGCTTCGCCGATACCCTCGTTGTCTCGGGACCGGTGAAATACCCCGGGTTCTATCTCTATCAGGAAGGCTCGACCCTCGCTGGCCTCCTCTCCAATAATGCCGTTACGCTCGACACTAATCCTTTTTATGGCGAGATAATCCGAAAGACTGCCTCCGGAGCAGAGGAATACTTCACCTTCTCGCCGCAGGAAATTCTCTCCGGGGCGAAGGACTTCACGCTCGCGAGGCTCGATAGAGTGCGTTTCGTGAAACGCGGCGCGGTCGATGGCGCTGCGGCTGCTAGTATAGCGGCCCATGATTTCGACAAGTTCTCCGACGTGGTGCAGCTCACGGGCCAGGTTTCGCGGCCCGAAGTGTACGCATTGGGTTCGGGATTGAAACTCTCGAAGATTCTGACAAAGGACCAGGTTCTTTTAGACACGAACCTGAACTACGCGGAGATAACGCGGCTCAAAACCGATGGGAAGAATGAATATGTAACCTTTAGGCCTTCCGAAGTGCTGGACGGTTCCTGGGACTTCGACCTGGGCGCGCGCGACGTGGTGAAGCTCCTCAAAGTGGGCTACGCACCCGAGAAGCCCGACTTTGACCGCTTCTCGTCAGCGGTGCAGGTCACCGGTCCCGTGCAGTTTGGCGGGCTCTACGCCTGGCGCGAGGGGATGAAGCTCTCGAGCCTCCTTGGTCTCGCCCAGCCTTCGCTCGTGGTCAATCAGGTGTATGCGGAGATCGTACGCCCCTTAGGCGGCGATAAGTTCGAGTACCTCACCTTCTCGCCGAAGGAAGTGGCCGGCGGCATCTTTGACCTTGTGCTGAAGGCAAGGGATTCGGTGCGCCTCTATACAACCGTTCCCACGACGATCATGAAGCTAGGCGTGGGAGCGCTTGCAACACCGACGGGGTCTGCAGGTGCCACCGTAGCACCTGCGGTATCCGCGATTGCTGAACCAGTGGCGGCGATAGCCGTTGCTCCTGCTCCTGCCGCAGTTGCGAAAACGCCGCCGCCAGCTGTTGCTGCCGCGACTTCTGCAGTAAGTTCTTCCGACCTAACCATCGAATCTCCCAACGACCTGGGTAGGTTCCTTGAAGTGATGACGGTCTCGGGTGCGGTTCGCTACACAGGCCCATGGGCTCGAACACCCACCCTGAAGCTCTCGTCCGTGATCACCACCGATCAGATGCTCGAGGCGACTAACCTCGACTATGCGGAGTTGATCAGACTCAAGGCTGATGGAAGCAGTGAATATGTGACCTTCGCTCCGCGCGAGGTGCTGGAGGGAAAATTCGACCTCCCCTTGCGCGCCAAGGATTCCATCCGGCTCGTCAGTAAAACCCTCTTCGGTGGAGCGCTCGCCGCGGCGAATATCGAGCAGTTTTCCGACCTAGTGCAGCTCACGGGCCAAGTGGCGCGCCCCGAAGTCTACGCTCTAGGTACAAGCCTCAAGCTCTCGAAGATTCTGACGAAGGATCAGGTTCTCCTCGACACAAACCTGAACTACGCGGAGATAACGCGCCTCAAGACCGATGGGAAGAACGAGTATGTGACCTTCAGGCCTTCCGAGGTGCTGGATGGTTCCTGGGACTTCGACCTGGGCGCACGCGACCTGGTAAGGCTCCTTAAAGTGGGCTACGCGCCCGAGAAGTCCGACTTTGACCGCTTCTCGTCAGCGGTGCAGGTCACCGGTCCCGTGCAATTCGGCGGGCTCTACGCCTGGCGCGAGGGGATGAAGCTTTCGAGTCTTCTCGGCCTCGCCAAACCCTCGCTCGTGGTCAATCAGGTGTATGCGGAGATTGTACGCCCCCTAGGTGGCGATAAGTTCGAGTACCTCACCTTCTCCCCGAAGGAAGTGGCCGGCGGCATCTTTGACCTTGCGCTGAAAGCGAGAGATTCCGTTTGCTTCTACGCAACAGTACTATCCACCGAATCTCCCACCGATTTGGGTAGGTTTCTTGAAGTGGTGACGGTCTCGGGTGCGGTTCGCTACACAGGCCCCTGGGCACGGACGCCCACCCTGAAACTCTCGTCCGTAATCACCATCGACCAGATGCTCGAGGAGACTAACCTCGACTACGCGGAGTTGATCAGGCTCAAGGCTGATGGAAGCAGTGAATATGTAACCTTCGCTCCGCGCGAAGTGCTGGAGGGAAGATTCGACCTCCCCTTACGCGCCAAGGATTACATCCGGCTCGTCAGTAAAACTCCCTTTGGTGGTGCCCTTGCTGCGGCGAATATCGAGCAGTTCGCTGATATAGTGCAGCTCACGGGTCAGGTTTCGCGGCCTGAAGTGTACGCATTGGGTTCAGGATTGAAACTCTCGAAGATTCTGACGAAGGACCAAGTTCTTCTAGACACGAACCTCAACTACGCGGAGATAACGCGGCTCAAG
This sequence comes from Spirochaetae bacterium HGW-Spirochaetae-9, assembly GCA_002839205.1. Next base: position 4,146 of record PGXP01000088.1, on the reverse strand, counting down.
ACCGATGGAAAGAACGAATATGTGACCTTCAGGCCTTCAGAGGTTCTGGACAGTTCCTGGGATTTCGAACTGGGAGCGCGCGACGTGGTAAGGCTCCTTAAAGTGGGCTATGCGCCCGAGAAGCCCGACTTCGATCGATTCTCGGCGGCCGTACAGGTAACGGGTCCCGTCCAGTTCGGCGGGCTTTACGCTTGGCGCGAAGGCATGAAGCTCGCGAGCCTTCTCGGCCTCGCCAAGCCTTCGCTCGTGGTCAATCAGGTGTATGCCGAGATCGTACGCCCCCTGGGTGGCGACAAGTATGAATACCAGACCTTTGCGCCTCGGGAAATTTCTTCCGGTGCTTTCAATGTAACGCTGAAAGCCCGGGATTCCATCAAACTCTACACGACGGTCCCCGTCGCGGTGGTAAAACAAGGCATGGAAGAGCCCGCTTCGGAATCGTCCGGTAAAGAAGTATCGACCTCTACGACAGCGACGAGCCCAGCGACTGGTCCAGCGAATGGTCCAGCGAATGCTCCATCCGAAACTGCCGTACCGCCTGCTGCGGAGAGCATTGTCACCTTGATGACGATTACGCCAGCTCCCCCATCCCCGGCCGCGACACAGGGCGGCGAGGCGGCAATTCCCACAGGGCCGATAGCTCCTAGCCTCCGCATCGCCGAAGCCTTCGATCTGAGCCGCTTCCTCGAAGTGGTGACGATTGGTGGTGCTGTTCGCTACTCAGGCCCCTATGCCCGCACGCCAACGCTCACTCTTGCATCGGTGGTGACTCCCGACCAGATGCTCGAGGAAACCAACCTCGATTATGGAGAGTTGATCCGGCTCAAAGAAGATGGGAGTTCCGAATACAGGACATTCATCCCTCGCGAAGTGCTTCAGGGAAAGTACGATCTTCCTCTGCGCGCTCGCGATTCGATCCGTCTAGTGAAGAAAACATCCTTTGGGGCTCCGATCGAACCTGTTGACTTTGAGAAATTCGCCGACGTCGTCCAGATGATAGGGCAAGTGGCTCGGCCAGAGGTTTTTGCATATTCGCCAGGCATGAAACTGTCCCAGGTGTTCACGAAGGATCAAGTGCTCCTGGGTACGAACCTCAACTATGGCGAGCTTGTGCGTTTCCGGGCAAATGGCCGCAATGAGTATTACACTTTTAGGCCTTCCGAACTGCTTTCGGGCGCTTGGGATTTCGAGCTAAGCCCACGCGATCTCGTGCGAATCCATAAAGTAAACTACGCTCCGGAAAAACCCGATTTCGACCGCTTCGCCGACACCGTGCTCGTGTCGGGTCCTGTTCGCTTTATCGGGCTCTACGCCTGGCGTCCCGGCATGATGCTCGCGGAGCTGCAGAAATCTGTTCAGGTCCTCATCGAAGCCAACCAGGTGTATGCGGATATCCAGAAAACCCTTCCCGGCGGCAAGACGCAGATTGTCACCTTCGCGCCGAGGGAAGTCGCTTCCGGCATCTTTGATACGCAAATCTCCGCGGGCGATAAGCTCCGCTATTATTCCACAGTGGAAGATGTACCGAAAATTAAGGTAATCAACCTCAAGGCTGAATCCGGGCAGACAACACCGGTAGCTGTACCAACAGGCACTGCGGCTTTGGTGACACCAACTGGATCTGCCGCAGAGGGAACCGCTAGCGCGGTGGCTAGTGGCACTACAGCGACAAGCGGAGCGGAGAGTGCGGCTCCAGGTATATCTACCGATCTGGGCTTTTTCCTTGAAGTGGTGATGACAAAGGGGCAGGTCCGCTATGTCGGCCCCTACGCCCGTACGCCGACGCTCAAGCTTTCCTCGGTGGTCACGGCCGACCAGATTTTGCAGGATACCAATCTCGACTACGCGGAACTTACCCGACGAAAAGCCGATGGGGGATGGGAATACATGACCTTCTCCCCGCGCGAGGTTCTATCGGGCACCTTCGACCTCCCCTTGCGGGCGCAGGACATGATCAACTATGTAGAAGTGGGCTATTTACCCGAAAAACCCGATTTCGATCATTTCGCCAACGCCTATGCTCTCACTGGTCGCGCGCGGCTCTCGGGGCTCTATTCGCTCAATGGTCCCAAATTTCTGTCGGAAATAATCAACGATGAACAGCTCCTGAGCGATACCGAAATCTATTACGCGGAGATCGAACGATGGGAAGCGGGGGGCAAGATCCAATACCTCACCTTCAATCCATTGGCAGTCTACCAAGGCGCCATGGATATGCCCATCTTGCCGCGCGATATCATTAGGATCGTGGTTGCGGGGAACAAGGGGGAATCCCACGATTTCTCCCGCTACCCCAACACGGTGCTCATCCAGGGCTATATCCGATATCCCGGGCGATACGGGTGGTACGATGGCTATTCCCTGTCGAAAATCCTCAAGGAAGAGGACCTTCTCGTCGACGCGGATTCCAGTTATGCCGAAGTGAGACGGCAGAGTTCAACGACCGAATCCATCATCAGCTTCTCCCCTTCTGAGATTGTGAAGGGTATGAGGGATATAACTCTTGAGCCCCGCGACGTTGTGAAGTTCTATCCCAAGTATTTCGATCATCCCGTGACGATTTCGGGCGAAGTGACTGAGCCCAAGGTGATCCCTTATTTCGAAGGTATTGAACTTTCGGTTGTGCTCCGTTCCGTGAGCCTTCTGGGTGACCTGACCACGCTCAAGGCTGTCGTCACAAAGGCAACAGGAGGAAGCAGCGACGTCTATCTTGAGGATTACTTGCGCAGGCAGACAAACGCCAAGATAGTCCTCAATCCAGGCGACGCCATCTCTATAAAAAAGCTCCTGCCTGATGAGCACCTCTCCATCGTCACCGTGCGCGGTGCCGTGGTGTCTCCCAAACCCGTAGAGTTCAAAGATGGCATGAAGTTGTCCGACGCGCTTGGAGCCGCTGGCGGCTATGATAGCCGCGCCTATCCGAAGGGGCTCGTGCTCATAAGGAAAAATGCCGCGGAACTTCAACAGAAGCAGATCGACAGACTTATCGCTCAGCTAGAGGCGGCTTCCGCGGCTGGAGGAGCCCTTCCTACCTCCTCATTGGCGACATCGACCTCGGAGTCGGCGGTATTGGCCAATCTCCAGATTGATCTTGCCATGCAGCGATCCAAGCTCGGTTCATTCAAGCAGCTCTATAAGGAAGGGTTCGGGCGGATTTCCCTCGATATCCCCGACACCCTTGCAGCCCTTGTCGTATCATCCGCCAATGTCGTGCTGGAAAGCGACGACCTCATCTTCGTGCCCACGACGCCTACCTATGTTCTCGTGTCTGGCGAAGTATCTGACCAGAATATTGTAGCCTATAGATCAGGCATGAAGGTTAAGGATGCTATTGCCGAATCCGGCTGGCTTTCCCGGGAAGCCGACCTCTCCAAGACCTATATCATGAGGGCATCGGGCAAGCTGGAAAGCGCGGAAGGCAAGGGCTTCTGGTTCTTCAAGAAGAATATTTTGAAGTATTCGCTCAATCCCGGCGACACGGTGGTGGTGCCTGCAAGAACTGTTAAGATCAATGTCGGTTGGTCTTACGTAAGGGACAGCTTCGCGATCATCAGTTCGATATTGACCGCCGCCCTGACGGCAAAAACCCTTCTTGGCTTATGAGCGAGGTGCCTGAAGTGACAGAGCGTGAATCTCCAGTGAAGCAAGTCCCGGGTCTGCCCGAAGCTCATGACGATGACGAAATCAGCCTCGTCGATCTCGCCGCCACACTCTGGCGCCGTAAGTGGCTCATCATTGTGGTCACCGTACTCGCCGCGGCAGCATCCGTCGTCTATGCCCTTCTGCAGCCGAACATGTTCACAGCCACGGCTACTATATTACCGATTTCAGGTTCTTCAACATCATCCCTCGCTTCCCAATATGCGGGCCTTGCCGCGATGGCGGGGGTGAGTCTCCCCGGTGGAAGTTCAGCCAATCCCGCGATTAAAATTGAGGCAATTTTCAAGAGTCGTAGCTTCGCCGAAAATCTCATAGGAAGGCTCTCGCTCGTCCCAGTTCTCGTCGAACACCCAGAAGAGATGAAGACAGTCACGCCGCTTGGGGTTGCCGTCGAGTCGTTGGGCAATATGCTTTCCATCTCCACAGACACAAAGACTAATGTGATGAGAATTTCCGTCACGTCCAAGGATCCAACCCTCTCCAGCC
>PGXP01000087.1 GCA_002839205.1 Spirochaetae bacterium HGW-Spirochaetae-9 | reverse complement strand
TCCACAGGGGAGCGGAGAACACCTGGGACGTTTCAGCCGATCTTGAGGAACTGGCGCGCACGAGCGTGGCCGTCGTCTGCGCCGGCGCCAAATCCATCCTCGATCTGCCCAAGACACTGGAGTACCTGGAGACCAAGGGCGTTCCTGTCATCGGCTATGGCACCCTCGAGCTTCCCGCCTTCTATACAAGCCATTCCGGCCTGAGCCTCGAAGAAAGAGCCGACAGCCCGGCCGAGGTAGCGGCCATACTCCATGCCAAATGGAGTTCAGGACTCGATGGCGGCGTCGTCATCGCGAATCCGATACCCGAAGCCTATTCGATGGATCCGGAGGTAATCGGTCCCGCCATCGACGCGGCCGTCGCCGATGCGGCGCGGAACAACATACAGGGGAAGCGGCTCACGCCATTCCTCCTCGCCCGGATCGTCGAATTGACGGGAGGTGACAGCCTCGGCTCCAATATCGCCCTCGTCAAGCACAACGCAACCCTTGCGGCGGCTATCGCTGTCGCCTATGCTTCCCTCCATTGAACCCTTGAAAGGAGTATCAGATGAAGATTATCCGCTTCCTGCACGAAGGCGTCGAGCGTTTCGGCGTCATAGAGGGTACTGAAGTCAGGCTTGCCCAGGGCACGCCATTCGGCGATTTCGAGCTTTCGGACATCAGCTTTCCCTACGCTGACATCAGGCTCCTTTCACCCTGTCGGCCAGGCAAGGCTCTCTGCATTGGCCTCAACTACCGCGACCACGCGCTGGAGTTCGGATTCCCCATCCCCGAGAAACCCGTCGTTTTCATCAAGCCTTCGACCTGCGTGATCGCCCCCCTCGAGGCAATAGAGCGGCCTGCTATCTCGAAGCGTGTGGATTTCGAGGCTGAACTCGTCGTCGTGATAGGGAAAAAGGCGAAAAACGTCAGGGCCGATGAAGCAGGAGATTATATCCTCGGCTATACCTGCGGCAACGACGTCACGGCTAGGGATCTCCAGCCCAAGGACGGACAGTGGACGGTTTCCAAATCCTTCGACACCTTCCTGCCCTTCGGTCCCTGGATCGAGACGGAGCTGGATACCTCAGCCCTCGGTGTCAGAGCCTTTCTCAACGGCGAAGTGAAGCAGTCCTCCAGCACCTCCAACCTCATATTCAGGGTGCCCGAACTCGTGGAATTCCTGTCCTCGGTGATGACCCTCGAGCCTGGCGACATCATCATGACGGGAACGCCCTCGGGCGTCGGACCGATGCAATCGGGGGATGAGATCGTCATCGAAATCGATGGGATAGGCCGCCTCGTCAACCCTGTGCGGTGACAGGATGGCCGTCCTATCAAGAATCTTCTCCATCTTCATACTCATAGTTATCGGCTATGCAGCCCGCAAGACCAAGGTTCTCGATCCGAGTCTCACTCGGGGGCTTTCGGGCTTTATCCTCAATGTGGCTATACCTTTCACCATCATTGCCGGTTTCGACAGGAACATCCCCTCATCAGTCCTGCCAGATCTGGGGAGGGTGGCTCTCTGGGCTGTCGGTATCCACGGATTCCTCATCGCATTCTCGTCCTTTGCATACAGGAAATTCCCAGAAAATGACAGGAAGGTTCTCTCTTACATAACTGTTTTCTCGAATTGCGGTTTTATGGGTTTTCCCGTGGCCGAGAGCGTTTTCGGCAAGATCGGCGTGATGTACGCTTCCATCTATGTGATTGTCTTCCAGATTTTTATCTGGACTTATGGGGTGAGCCTTTTTGCCGGTTCTTCATCGAAAAGCCAGATGAGGGCGGCAATTCTCAACACAGGTAACGCCAGCGTTCTCATTGGCCTTGCTCTATGGCTCCTGCCCTTCAAAATGCCACAAGCCATCGATTCCACGATCGTTACAATGGCCAGCCTGACCACCCCCCTTTCGATGGTGGTGGTGGGCGCAACCCTGGCGGATGTGCCCATAGCAGGCCTATTGAAGGGAAAGAGCCTGTGGATAGGCACGGTCATTCGCATTATCCTCATACCGTTGCTGATCTATGGTCTCATGCGTCTTGGGGGCATAGATAGTTTTCCCGCCAGGATTGCGGCTTTTCTCACGGCCATGCCTGCGGCGGCTCAGAGTGTCATTTTTGCCGAACGATACGATTCAAATGTAGGTCTTGCCTCTAAATTGGTTTTTATAACAACGATTCTTTCGGCCTTCACGATTCCCGTCTTCGCTGTACTTCTGAACTGAGGCCAGGCGGGAAAGCAGGGGGGCAGCGTTGGTCTTCTGCCCCCTCAAGTGCCGTATGATGGAATTCGGCTGAAAAGTGCTATTTTGTCTCGATGACAGCTGGTGTTTCCGCTGCAGGAGGAGCAACCGGCGCAACCACGACGGGTGGGACTACGACGACGGGAGCTTCCTTGCCGGCAGGTGCGGCGATCGCGTTCTGGATGAGCTGCGCCAGTTTGAGCAGGGTTTCGTCGGAGAGATTGGACACCCTGGCCGAGAGCGCTTCCAGGTCAGCCTTGGCTTTCTTCAATTCTTCCGTTGTCAGCTTCATGGCCTCGAGGTCGGTCGACAGCTTCGCGATCGATGCTTTGATGCCTTCAACCTCTTTGATTGCCGTCTCCGTCCGCGTTTGGGCTTCGCTTATAGTCGTGATTTTGTTATTGAGGTCCGTTTTCGTGTCGGTCAGATCGATGCCAAGCGAGTTGATTTTCGTATCGATAGCCGAGCGTTGGGCTTCGAGGTCTGCCTTGCTCACGCCGCCCATCGACTTGAGCATCGAAGCACATCCGGTAAAGCTCACGATCAGCAGTAGACAAGCGATGAGCACTACGATTTTTTTCATGAGATCCTCCTGTTAGCATTGTAGCTCAAGAAACAGAATCCTTCAAATAAAATTGCATCATTAAATGAAATTGACGTGAAAAAATGAATAACATTTTAAAATATCTATTGAATTATAGACGTAATATAAGATATGATCAAAATATGATAGACGAAAATATGATAGAAGCTATTACAAGTGATGATTTGGCCAGAGGCTATCGACGCAGCGTTGACTCTGCGTGCTTCTCCTGCCTCCGCTGCGATGCCCGGTTTGAGGAGGGAAGGGTCTACGCTTCGGCCGGGGGATTTTCCACGGCTGAGCGCGCGGCCAAGGAGCATTCTGCCGAGGCCCATGGCGACTTGTTTGAAGAAATCCTCGATTCGGGAAGGGGAGTGACGGGTATACCCGATGCCATGGCCGAAGTGCTGCGCCTCCTCCACAAAGGCAAGTCCGACAGGGAGATTGCCGCCGCCCTTGGGGGCAAATCGCCTTCGACGGTACGCAACCAGCGAAGGGCTCTGCGCAAGCGGGAATCGGAAGCGAAAATTCTCCTCGCACTCATGGAAACGCTCGATGCTTCGGGTAAATACGTTGGCCGTTTTGTGGCCTACCCCGCAGCCATGCCCATGCAGGACGACCGTGCCATCGTCACCGAGGAGGAGGCTGCGGCCATCGAGAAGAAATACCTTCTGGCAGACGGTTGCCTTCTGCGAATACCGCGAAAGGAGAAGGAGAAGCTCGTTGTCCTCAGGCGGATCGCCGAACGTTTCGAAGCGGGCATGCTTTACGGTCAGAGGGAAGTCGATCAGATACTGCTCAAGGCCGACGCCGACTATGCCGCCTTGCGCCGCTACCTCATCGACTATCGCTTTCTCGAGCGCGAGCCCGATGGAAGCGCGTACTGGGTTGCCGGGATGAAGCCGGAGCAGAAATGAGAATCGTTCCCAATTGAGCCCAAACCCATGGAGCCGATGAAACACCAGTTTGACTTCGATCAGGTATATCCTGTACTTGTGAATCAACTTTCCATCATTGCCGCAGGGTTACGATTCGCATATAATTGTGGCAATGATATATGATAATAGTCTTGTCCAACTGATGTCGAGCCTGGACAGTGGCGTGTATTTTGTCGACCCCAAGCGCAGGATTACCTTCTGGAACAGAGCAGCCGAGCTGCTCACCGGCTATTCCAGCGAGAGGGTGACAGGAGCCTGCTGTTCAGAAAACCTCCTTAGGCATATATCGGCCGATGGTGTGGAGCTCTGCCTTCATGGCTGCCCCCTCGCGGGGACGATAGCCGACGGCAAGGTGCGCCAGACCCAGGTGTATATGCACCACAGGGATGGGCACCGCTTGCCCATAACCGTGTGGGCCGCTCCCCTCACCGATGAAAGCGGCAGGACAATTGGCGCGATCGAGATGTTCTCCGATCAGGGCGACCGTTCGGTTCTCCTTCAGGAACTCGAAAAGCTCCGCCATGAAGTGCTCACCGATTCTCTCACTGGCCTCGGAAACAGGCGATTCCTCCAGGTCATCGCGGAAACCCGCATGGAAGCGGTCGAAAAGGGCAGCGATGGCTTTGGTCTCTTCATGGCTGACATCGATCATTTCAAGAAAGTAAACGATGTCCATGGGCACAATGTGGGAGACAGGGTCCTTAAGATGGTGGCGACAACCCTCGGTTCGGCGGTGAGGCCTCTGGATGCCGCAGCTCGCTGGGGAGGCGAGGAATTCATACTCATCTGTCCTGGGGCGGCTCCAGGATCCCTGGCCGAAATCGCCGAGCGCCTACGCATGATGGTGGAACATAGCTGGGTGGAGCTGGATGACAAGGATATTCTATCCGTGACGATCTCGGTCGGCGCGACGCGGGCAAGAAGGGGTGACAGCCTTGAATCCATAGTCGCCCGCGCAGACGCGTGTCTCTACGAAGCCAAGAACGGAGGCCGCAACCGCTGCGTCCTGGACGAAGGGTCGGATTAGATTAAATAGCTTTGGTATTTATCGGCAAAAAGGGAAGGCTGACCGCCTGTGTTCCAGAAAAGCAGGGAAGCACTTTTTCTTAAAACGCCTTTCCTGACAAGATCGATGAGGCCGGCGACGGCTCGTCCCTTGTAGACGGGATCGAGGAGAAGGCCTTCAGTGCACGCGAAAAGTCTGATGGCTGATTTCTCCGCTTCTGTAAGTACGCCGTATCCCGCTGCGCAGTAGGAATCGTCCGCCATTATTTCATCGGGCTTGAAGTCGTTCCGCGATCCCAGAAGCTCTGAGGCTCTGTTTAATGGTCTCGCGCCCGGCGAAACATAGCCCAAGGCTCCGATTGGACTGGCCAGCTCCTGCAGTGATGAGAGTTTTTGCTCCTCGTGCGAATACAGTTTTACTATAATCCGAACTTGCCCTGGAGCCGGAGTGAAATGTCGATATAGATCGTTGAGAGCGGCGAGGATGTCAGATTCTCCGCCCCGATGACAAAGCTCTCCTGCTTGGCGTTGAGTACGTCCCTGATCGTCTGCGATTCTTCGGTTCCGCTCTTGGAGGTATCGGAGCCCGCGAGTGATATATCGAGCAATTCTTCCGCGTTGGACGGTTTGGATAGGTGCGTGACTTGATCTGGCGACGCATAAAGCTTGACATGAGCGACAAATCCACTCTGTTTTCTCACCGTATAGATGAGGCTGACCGTTTCGAAGGTAATTCCGGGCTTGCGAGCTTCTTCTGGCAAATCCACTACTTTATCGAAATAGGTTCCTCCCGTGTTCGGAAGCTCTATCGTCTTTGTGGGAGTCTCAATGTCGAAGGGAATGCCGCATCCTGCAGCAAAGAGCGTCGTAGCTGCGAGCACGAGAAAAAGCCCAGCATTGGTTTTCATAAAACATTTCTCCTTCTTGACAATGCCAGGCACCATACGATTGCGCATAGCGTCAGAAAAATAATTGCCTTGTTGTATCGCAGGTCCTCATACACGCTGCCCTCTCCTGCTGGGGGCAGGGGGATCGGATCATAGGGCAGACCGTGGCTGTAGGCGAGAAGCCTGAGATTCAGCAGGTTGATGATGGGCACTCCGCGCGATGCGAATTCGTAGATGAGGCCGCGGTCGGCACCGACCGGTATGCGCGGAGGCTCCAGGACAAGCCCTTGGGGGAAATCGAGGGTATAGGAGGTGACGCCTGAGTTGGGGCTGGCGCCGCCGATGTTGACGAAACATTTGATTTTCTTCTTGCCGGCTTTTTCATCGAAGATTTCGAGACGTCGGGCGATGCTGGATTCCAGATCAGGCTCGTCGAAATCGATGAACTCGACGCCTGTTTCCAGCGCGAGCCGGGCAATGATTTCCCTCGCGTCATCGAATAAAAGGCTTTCGCCATGATCGAAATCGGATCCAGGAGAGACGGCGACGAGGGACCAGGGGATAAGCGACGAATCGGCGAGGATGCGGATCATCTTTGGTGTCGTGAATTCATGTCTGGTGGCCCCGTACATCGATGAGCCGAATGAGGCGATAGTCAAGGCTTCGAGCCCCATTTCACGGGCGGCGCAGAGGGTGGCTATCGTCAGCCCGGGAAAGGAGCCGCTCGCGCCTACGGCGATCAGGTCGCCCGCGGACAGCCCGGCTTCATGGAACCAGCGGACCATGAGGGCGGCGAAATTGGGATTGAGGCTTGTGCGCTTGGCTTCGAGCGTTCCCAGGGTCGTAGTGAGGGCTGTCCATTCGGGGCCGATCAGGCCTGTTCCGTTGGGATCAAGATCGGCTTCAATGGGGATGTTTTCAGCGAGGATGGATTCCTTCAGGCGGGCTTCCGCCTCGGCCATCAGCCGCGCGGCACGCAGCTGGGTTTCCTTCAGCGGGTAGGGGGCTTTCGTTCTCGTTGCCAGGCTTAGGGCAAAGCCAAGGCAGGCGACCGCAAGCGCGGCGATCAGCCATGATGTACCTGCCCTGGAGCGAACGAAAGGTCTGAAAAGCCTCGCCATCAAAAGGCGACCATTGTCAGGATAAGCCGTACAAGGACAGCGACGGTGATTGTCAGGGCCGTGGTTTTCACAATGCCCTGTCTCAGCATGTCGTTGGCGATGAGGCCGGGGATGATGTAGCCGATGATGCGGAGGTCCTGGCTGATGTCGCCCGCGTAGAAGAAAAGCTGCTCGATGGTCCAGGTGCCGATAAGACCGAGGAGGACGGCGGCCATGAATCTTCTTCGGCCG
>PGXP01000086.1 GCA_002839205.1 Spirochaetae bacterium HGW-Spirochaetae-9 | reverse complement strand
ATCGATGGGCTCGAAGGAAGTCGCCTTCTCGAGCGACGACGCGAAGAATCCGGCCAAGTTCTATTTCAACAGCGCCCCGGCGCACAGAGCCTGTCTCACCCGGCTCGTCACCCTGGCCCAGGCCAAGCATGTCGAGATGGGATCGGCGGCCGATTGCAACAAGCGCGTCATTAACCAGTTCATCCATCCGGCGGTGCTCGAAACCTGCCAGCTCGTGATGGGCATGACGATTTTCTCGGAAGGAAGCGTCTGGAACACGATGCCCGTGCACACGCACGAGCGCCGCATGGAAGTCTACCTCTATTTCGACATGCCCTCCGACAGGGTCGTTTTCCACATCATGGGCAAGCCGACGGAAACGAGGCACATCGTCGTGCGTAACGAGGAAGCGGTGATAAGCCCGAGCTGGTCGATCCATTCGGGCGTCGGCACGGGATCCTATACATTCATCTGGGGCATGGCCGGCGAAAACCAGACCTTCACCGACATGGACGGCGTGGCGATGGACGCCCTCAAATAAGGAGAAACTCTATGATTCTGGACAAATTCAAGCTCGACGGGAAAGTGGCCATCGTGACGGGCAGCTCCACGGGGCTGGGCCAGGGCATCTGCCTCGCCTACGCCGAGGCGGGAGCCGCCGTCGTGGGCGTCGACTATGTCGCCTCGCCCGACACAAAAAAGCAGATCGAAGGCATGGGAGGAAAATTCCTTGAAGTCGTCGCCGACCTCATGTCGATCGCCTCCATTCCCGGCATCGTCGAAAAAGCCATTGCAGCCTTCGGCCGCCTCGACATCCTCGTCAACAACGCGGGCATTATACGGCGTGAAAACGCGGTCGACTTCAGCGAGAAGGACTGGGACGACGTGATGAACATCAACGCAAAGACTGTCTTCTTCTTCAGCCAGGCGGCAGCGAAACAATTCATCGCCCAGGGACAAGGCGGCAAGATCATCAATATCGCTTCGATGCTCTCCTTCCAGGGCGGCATCAGGGTGCCTTCCTACACGGCCTCGAAGAGCGCGGTGATGGGTATCACGCGGCTGATGGCCAACGAATGGGCCAAGTTCGGCATAAACGCCAACGCGATGGCCCCCGGCTATATGGCGACGAACAACACGGCGCCCCTCAGGGCCGATACCGAGCGCAGCGAAGCCATACTGAGCCGTATTCCCGCAGGGCGCTGGGGCACCCCCGCCGACGTGCAGGGTTTGGCGGTATTCCTCGCTTCAGCGGCGAGCGATTACATCAATGGTTATACGGTCGCCGTCGATGGCGGCTGGCTGGCGAGGTAAGCGTAATGATCATCGCGAACATCCAGGATCTAGGCAGGTACAGGGGTCTGAACAAAAACCTCGACACGGCATTCGCATGGCTCCAGGCGGGCGGATGGGAAAAACTCCCCGTCGGACGCCAGGAGATAGATGGAGACAAGGTGTACGCCCTTGTCCAGGAGTACGATTCCAAGATGGCTGCCACGTGCCGCTTTGAAACGCACAGGGTCTACACCGATATACAGCTTCTTGTGTCGGGCAGGGAAATTGTGGAAGCGCGGGCGGCTAAGGGGCTTGAAGCGGCAGAAGCATACAGGCCCGACATCGAATATTATTCGACGCCTTCCGGCCTGCCTGCCCACAGCATCCTTCTGGAGGCGGGCATTGCTGCCGTCTTCTTCCCCGAGGACGCCCACAGGCCTTGCATGGCCATAGGCGGAAAGCCCGAGCATATACGCAAAATCGTAATGAAAGTGGCCATGGAGAAAGCATGATGAACGTCATCACCTTCGGCGAGATAATGCTGAGGCTCAAGTCGCCCGGACAGGAGAGGCTTTTCCAGTCACATCTCATGGAGGCTACCTTTGGCGGAAGCGAGGGCAATGTGGCCGTGGCTTTGGCCAGGCTGGGGCAGCCGGCGGCCTTTGCCACCGTTTTGCCCGACAACCAGATCGGCAGGGAATGCCTGAGGGAATTGCGCTATCATGGCGTCGACGTATCGCACATTGCTATTAAACCGGGCAGGATGGGGATTTATTTTTTCGAAAACGGTGCCAACCAGCGGCCGTCCAACGTCATCTACGACAGGGCAGGCTCGACGATAGCCGAAATAGAGGTGGACGATGTCGACTGGACGGAGGCCTTCAAGAAGGCCGGATGGTTCCATCTTTCGGGCATCACCCCGGCCATTTCCAGAAAAGCAGCCGACGCTTCCATAGCCGCGGCCAAGGCCGCGAAAATCGCCGGTCTTACGGTATCCTTCGATCTCAACTTTCGCGCCAAGCTTTGGAAGTACGGAGCCAAGGCTCAGGATGTGATGTCGGAGATCGCGGCCTTCGCTGACGTTCTCATAGGCAACGAAGAGGATTACCAGAAATCCCTCGGCATCGAAGGCCCGAAAAATGCGGCGGAAGGGAAAATAGATACCGAAGAATACGCTGCCATGTGTTCCCGCGCACTTCAGCGCTTCCCCGCTGCGCGTTATGCGTCCGTCACTCTGCGCGGCAGCCACTCTGCCGATTCAAACGACTGGTCGGCCATGCTCCTTTCGCGCGATGGCACACGCGCCGGCACGAGCGAAGGCGCCATCGTTTCGCGACGTTATGCGATAAGCGATATCGTCGACAGGGTGGGAGCCGGCGACAGCTTTTCAGCCGGCCTCATCTACGGACTCATCAACTACGGCGAACCGCGGCAGGCGCTCGAATACGCCGTCGCCCTCTCCTGCCTGAAACATTCCATCTCAGGCGACTTCGCTCTCGTTGAACCTGGCGAGGCTGAAAAGCTCATGGGAGGCGACGCGTCGGGAAGGGTCCAGCGTTGAGCGCACCGGCGCTCCGGCTCAGGGTTGCGCTCGATGGTTCGGGCGATTACAGGACGATAGGTGAAGCGCTTGTCTCGCTGCCGACAGACGACATTACCGCGGGCAGCGCAGTGCCCGCGGTAATAATTTCCATAGCCGAAGGAATTTACCGGGAAAAAATTAGCGTTATGCGGCCTCATGTCACCTTCGCAGGCGAAGGACGTGACGCGAAGATCATCAGCTGGGACGACAACGCCATCAGATCCCTTCCTTCGGGCGATCCGATGGGCACCTTCAATACAGCCACCCTCTATATCGGCGCCGAGGATTTCTGCGCCCGGAATCTGCGCGTCGAGAATTCGGCGGGCGATAGCCGCATCGCAGGGCAGGCTGTCGCCTGCTATATCGACGCGGACAGGGTTGCCTTCATCGACTGCGGCATCACGGCCAGGCAGGATACTCTCTGTATGGGGCCCCTTCCAACGAATCCCGTGCCAAAGGGGCTGAATCCCGTACATCCTGTCAGGATAGCAGGGGAAGGCGATGGGGCGAGAGAGTTAACGGCTATATCGCGGCCCCCTCCACCCTGCCTGGCCAGAAATTCGGATTTGTGTTCCTCGGCTGCAGGCTCGAAGGCGACATGGCCTCAGGCAGCACGTATTTGGGTCGACCATGGCGAGGCACAGCCAAGGCGGCTTTTGTCGATTGCGAGTTGGGCTCTCACATAGCCCCCGAAGGCTGGGACAACTGGGGCAAGCCCGAGAATGAAGCCAGCGTGGAGTTCGTTGAATGCGGAAGCCATGGCCCTGGAGCTCCGGCTCAGGGCATTCCCTTCCGGAAGCGCCTTCCCTGGGTGCGATCGCTCAACGAAGAGGAAGCGTTCCGGTTCAAGCCTGCGGCCCTGCTGTCAGGCTCGGACGGATGGACTCCCTGGGAAAGCTCAGGCTAGCAGGCGCGACCGTCCACCCATACCTTATTCAGCGAACACTCGGCATTTTCGATCCTCAAGCCCCTGTCGGGGCTGTCCTCGATTCCCTGGTACATCTCGGAACGGCCGACAGGCAGGAGACCGTCTTCCGCCATCGAGATAAGGCAGTTTTCCAGAACGAGGTTTTGAATCTTCGATTCCGGAAGGCCGACGATAAAGCCCGCCGAAGCCCTGCAGCCTGTTGCGACAAGGTTGTCGATCCTGATGTTCCTCATCCTGGGCGTCAGGCTGGAAACAGGCTGGCTGGACAGGGAAAAGAGCCTTTCCGCTTCCTCGGGCCTGGCGCCACAGTTGTAGTAGAGGTTGAGGGTGATGGGAGCGAGGACGTTTTCCATTACGAGATTGCGGAAGCAGAGATTCTGCACCGTGCCTCCCCTCCCCCGTCGGCTTTTCAGCCGGATGCCCCTGTCAGAACCCAGAAAACGGCAGTTGACGACCTCGATATTCTCTATACCGCCAGCCGTTTCGCTTCCAATGACGACGCCTCCGTGACCGTTGAGAAAGGTGCAGCCCGAGATGCTGACGTTGCGGGTGGGGCGGTTTTCAGCGAGGCCCTGGCCGCCTGAGCCGGCCTTGAGGGCAATGCAGTCGTCGCCCACATCGATGCTGCTGTCGACGATGGAGACATCGGAGCAGGAGTCGATGTCGATGCCGTCAGTGTTGGGAGCATCGCTCGGATTTTCTATTCGTACTGTGTCGATATGAACTTGGCTTGAAAAAACCGGATGAAGGGTCCAGAAAGGAGAATTGCGCAGGGTGACGCCTTTGACAGTAAGGCCTTCGCAGGAAAGGAACTGGATCAAAGGAGGCCTGAGGAACTGGGTCTCGCGACCGCCGCCGCCCGATGGCATGGAGCTGCCGGTACCGTTCAGGGCGGCGAGGCGTTTTTCCGCGGGTGTGACAGGCCCAGCCTGCCCATTGGCCTTTTTTCGCCTGTAGGCTGCCCACCAGGACTGGCCCCTCCCGTCTATGACGCCCTCGCCCTCGATGGCTACATTGCGGGCATTCCGCGCGAAGATAAGGGGGTGCATGGCATGGCAGACTATCCCTTCCCAGCGCGTTTGGATGGGCGGATAACATTCAGGATCATCGATGAAGGACAACGTCGCCCCCCTGGCAATGATGAGAGTCGTATTGTCCGAAAGCTCGATCGGGCCTGTGAGGAAATTACCCGCAGGCACAAGAATGCTGCCCGAGCCTTCCTTTCGAATTCTGGCCAGGATGGCGCCAAAAGCGGACGAACAATCCTTGTCGCCGCCGGTTTTGGCGCCAAAATCCCGGATATCATGGGTGGAAGCCATAGGCCGATTGTCGACCGCCAAGCATGGACTGGCAATGGTTTTTAGTGGCATCTTTTTGGACTTTTCTGCTGTCGGCGTATCAGAGACGCACAAAAATTCATTGACAGCACAGAGAGGAGGCCCGAGAATGCAGAAGGGGCAACCGAGCCCGCCCCAGGGGAGGAGACTCCATAAACCCGCGGAAAGAAATCAAGAGCCGGAAGAGGATAGCCTTCATGCTCGCCTCGATACACTCGGGATCGGCCACGAAAGTGTGGCCGGAAATCCTCGACGAGAGCGAAAAGCGTCAATGCACCCTCTTCGTTTTTCCCGGTGGCCGTCTTTCAAGCCATGACGAATACGAGTACATGCGCAACGGGATATTCGGCCTTGTAGGCGCCCACAGCTTTGACGGCGCCGTAAGCTGGGCATCCACCCTGAGCGGCTTCGCTTCGGAAAAGCAGGTTGAGGAATTCCACCTTTCCGGCATCGATATTCCCCTCGTCACCTTTGGCCTCAAGATCGGCGACAAGCCTGTCGTCAATATCGACGCCTACGAAGGCATGAAGCAGCTTGTACTCCACCTGACCAGGCGTCATCGCTGCCGAAAGATAGCCTTTATCGGCGGACCGCGCGAGCATTCCTCGGCCGGAGACAGATTCAAAGCCTACTGCGAGGCCCTCGCCGAATCGGGGTTGAAGTATGAAGAGGTTCTTGCTAGCCTCGACAACTCATGGACAGAGGGGCGCAAAGCCATGCTCGGCTTCCTCGACGAAAAAAAGCTTGTGCCGGGCAGGGATTTCGACGCTCTCTGCGCGGCGAGCGATCTCCTGGCCTTCGAGGCTGCCAAGCTGCTTCAGGAGCGCGGTTTCAATATACCTTCGGACATCGCTCTCGGCGGCTTCAACGATTCAGATGAGAGCAATCTCTTTTCCCCCACCTACACGACAGTGCGCGTGCCCTTCGAGAAGCAGGCTCTGCAGGCTTTCCACATGCTGCTCGAAAGGCTGGACGGGAAGCAGCCTGCGGACAGGTTGCTCAGGACAAAGCTCATTGTCAGGCAGTCCTGTGGTTGCCGTACCGAATCGGTGCGGCTGGCAGGGATGACGAGCTCGTCCCGGTGGAAAGGAAGGGCAGCAGGCCAAGGGGCTCCTCGAGAAGCCGAGATCCTTCGATTCGCAGCGGGCTTGGCAGGCTTTAAGCCGGAAGATTCCGACCGATACCTCAAGCCCCTCATCGCCAGCTTTGTGACCAGCCTTTCGGGCAGTTCAAGGGGCTTTTTCATCGACACCCTCGATGCCATCCTCAACGACTTCATCGTTCAGAATCGCGATATCGAGGTATTCCAGGATGTTCTCTCGGCGCTCTGGATAAGCCGGGGGGAATTCGTCGAAAAGGGGGCTGCGGTCGGGATCCTCGAAATTCTCATCCACCAGGCCAGGGTTCTCGTCTCCGATGCGGAAAAAAGGATAGGCAATTATCGGGCTTGGAAAAAAAGAGCCGTTGACCAGTGGTTCTATATCCTCAACCATGAACTGCTCTGCGCCAAAGATTTCGAATCGATCGTCAGGCTGGCAGCCACGTATCTCCCCGAGCTCAATATCCCGTCGGGCTGTTTCGTGCTCAACGGCCGGGACAAGGATCACAGGATCTTTCTCGGCGGATTCGATGCGGAAGGGAATCCTCATGGCGGACGAAAAACCTTCCCCTCGAATCTCATCCTGCCCGACGAACTATATGACAGGCTTGAAGGCGCCTTCATCGTGCTTCCCCTCTTCGATGAATCGACATCGCTCGGCTACATGGTTCTTGGCTTGCGCCGCAACGATGCCCATATATTCGAGGAGCTTCGGGCCATGTTCTCATCGGCCCTCCGGGGTGTTCTCCTTTTCGAGCAGGTGAACGAGACGCGCAAGCGCGCGGAAAAAGCGGAAAAGATGAAGACA
>PGXP01000362.1 GCA_002839205.1 Spirochaetae bacterium HGW-Spirochaetae-9 | reverse complement strand
ATCAATATGATGAAGAGCCAGGTTGAGGAGAAGCTTGCGGTGGAAGTCGGTTATTGGCCGTTGTTCCGCTTCAATCCGACGTTGGAAGATGGCAAGCGTTTCTCTTGGGACACCAAGGAACCGACTGGCGACTACCAGGAATTCATCAAGAGCGAGAGAAGATACTCTTCCTTGTACAAGACGAATCCGGAGCAGGCCGAAGAGCTGTTCGCACGGGCAGAAGCCGATGCCAAGCGCCGCATGAAATTCTACAAGAATGTCGGCGAAGTGATGTAGCGGATTCTCAAAACAGTAAAGGTATATGTTTGGCAAGCCGTCCGTTGTGGACGGCTTGTCCTATTATGTGCTTCAATTCACGCGAGCCAAGAATCGATGATTGCTTTGGAAGAACGGTTCATCTCCTCCATGAAACCACTTGTATGTTTCCTGAAGTAATAGTAGTCGGAAATGGATCCGGTATTCTCGAATGGCAACCGCTTTTGGGTTCGGAGTTGTTGTTCCTGTGCACCAAAAGCAACCTGGAGGTCTTCCAAGTGGGGTTCGGTATAGGTGTTCTCCATGAAAATGGAATCGAGGGGACAACGGATTGCCGGGAAAGCCAATGGCTCGTGGCTCTTCGGGTGTCCGAATATGACCAAGGTTGCCACAGCGGTGTATTGCGGGAGATTGAACAGGGATGAAATCTGCTCATGGTTTTCCAAGATATCTCCGATATAACAGGATCCGATTCCCAGGGACTCGGCAGCGATAACAGCTGTTTGGGCAGCGATCAACGCATCGCTCATGGCAAGCAACAAATCTCCTGCACCGGGAGCTCTCCACGAAACGGCGAGGTCTTTTCCCTTCTCGACCGTGCCACTCTCGAAGTAGTAGTTGACCCACTTGCGGGTGTCGGAAACGAAGAGCCATACCAATGGGGCTGTCGCTATCATCGGCTGGTTGTCGCAAAGTCGCGCAAGCTGCTGCCTCGCACCCTGGTCGGTGACTTCGATGACCGAGTAGAACATCATGTTGCCCGCAGTAGGTGCGCGGAGTGTGGCTTCCTGAATATATCTTTTGTCAGGGGCGCTTATTGGTTCCGCAGAAAAAGATCGGTGGGTACGTCGTTTCAGCAACAAGTCCAAGGTTTGGTTCATCAAAATCTCCT
>PGXP01000085.1 GCA_002839205.1 Spirochaetae bacterium HGW-Spirochaetae-9 | reverse complement strand
CCTCATGCGAGCGCACGCTTATAGGTGAGTTGTCCAAGGTGGCCGGCGTCGAGGCCGTTTCGGCCGACGCGGTGGCAGGGGCGGCGACCCTACTCGCCGATCCCGATGTGATCGATGCGGCTGCTGTTGCGGCCGCGATCGCAGCTGCCGGTTTCGTGGCGACCGGGGATGGGGCGCTTGCGCCCACGACCGATGAGGTCCTGCTGCCCGAACCCGTCGCACCAGCACCTGTTGCCGAGGAGCCCGCGTGCGAGACCGGCGCGTGCCCGGTGATCCCGGACGGACCAGACCCGGAGCCTGTAGTGCTTCCGGCAGGCGCCGATGTGGCGAAGACGATGGAGCTGAAAGGCACGGGCATCGAAACGATACACGCCCTGGATTTCCTCAAGCGCTTTGCGTCCGAAGGTCCAGATGCCTTCGTGGGTATCCGACATATCGTGGTTGTGGGCGGAGGCAACACTGCCTGCGACGCTGTGCGTGCCGCAACGCGCATCGCCGGAATAAAGTCCGTCAGCCTCGCCTACAGGCGAACGCGGGTCGAAATGCCTGCAGACCGCGAGGAACTGGAAAACGCCATCGCCGAAGCCCAAGCCATTCAGCCATCTCCACTCCTTGAGCTCTCCCTTCCCGATGAAGCCAAACCAGGCATCCTCGTCATGAGGAAAATGAGCCTGGGCGAGAAGGATGCCTCAGGGAGACGATCGCCCACACCGACGCAGGAAACCTTCGACCTGCCCTGCGACATCCTCGTCACCGCCATTGGGGAGGAACCTGACGGAGCCCTGCTGGAAGGATTCGGAATCGAGCTGGGGCGGACCAGGTTGCCCATCGCCAAGGCCTCATCGATGGAAACCGGGGTCGAGGATGTCTATGTTGGAGGCGATGCCCGCCGAGGCCCTTCGTCCATCATCGCGGCTGAAGCCGATGGAAGAACTGCCGCAAGGGCTATTCTCGCTAAGGAGGGCTCCACCTTTCCCACTCAGGATTATGCATCGCCAAGGCTCGACAAGGACAAGCTTGCACGCAGGGGCGACATCATCTTCTCATTAAGGCCGGATGATCCCGGATTCGCGGCACGGGAAGCCGAACGCTGCCTCGCCTGTGATTCAGCCTGCCTGAGATGCGTCGAAGTATGCCCCAACAGGGCGAATATGTTCATCGAGACGGGCAGGCCATTCTTCCAGGACGCACAGATACTTCACCTGGACAGGTTATGCAACGAGTGCGGCAACTGCGGATTCTTCTGCCCATGGGATGGCGAGCCATATATGGGCAAGCCCACGCTTTTCGACGGCCAGACAGAGCTCGAAGCCTCGAAAAATGCCGGCTTCGCCTTCGTGTCGGAGGGCGGATTACCCTGGCTCGCCATGAGGCTCGAAGTCGGCGGACAAATCTGCAGGCTCGACTATTCGTCCTGGAACGGGGCTGCGTCCACCCCCAGTGCGGCTTCCATGATAGCCCTTGCGCGAGAAATTTACAGAAACCACAGCTACCTGGTGGGGGCGATGCCATGATCCTCTTTGAAAACGTCCGCCTTCTGTCTTTCAACCCTCCAGGCATCTCTGATGAATGTGACCTCGTCGCCTACGGACCAGAAGACTGTGGGGCGAAGGCAGGTACTATCGCGGAGATTGGCGCGGGGCTGCGCGCGAAATACCAGCAGGCCGAATTCGCGGGCTCCGGCGGCTATCTCTCGCCCGGCCTCGTCTGCTCCCATACCCACCTGTATTCTGCCCTCGCACGGGGCATGGAAGTGGCGATTCAGCCTTCCAAGGATTTCGCCCAGATTCTCGACCACCTCTGGTGGCGACTGGACAGGGCTATCGACGAGCCTATCCTGGAGGCGAGCGCCCTCGCCGGCTGCGCCGACGCGCTTGCAGCAGGCGTCACCTCCCTCGTCGACCACCACGCGAGCCCCAGCGCCATCGAGGGGAGCCTGTCGGTCATCAGGCAGGCTTACGAGGAAGTGGGCCTGCGCGGCATTCTCTGCTACGAGACGACGGACCGGAACGGCGCCGAAGGCGCGCGCGCGGGCCTGTCCGAAAACCTGCGCTTCGCGCGCGAAGTGGACGGAATGCGCGCGCGCGGCTCTTTGCCCCTGGTCGAGGCCGCGATAGGCGGCCATGCCGGCTTCACCGTAGGCCAGGAGACGCTGGAAGGCCTCGCTGACGCGGTAAAAACCTCAGGCAGGGGCATCCACATCCACCTCGCCGAAGACAAGTATGATGCCGTCGACTCGCGCCATCGCTACGGCCTCGACCTCGTTGAAAGGCTGGAGAGAGCTGGAGCCCTCACGCCCAAGGGCATCATCGGCCACGGCCTCTGGCTCACGCCCTCTGAGATCGAGATCATGAACGCCCGGGACGTCTTCCTCGCCCACAACGCGCGGTCCAACATGAACAACGCGGTTGGTTACAATACACTCCTGCCGACACACAGGAACGTCGTCCTCGGCACCGACGGCATGGGTGCCGACATGCTCGAAGAATTCAAGTTCGCCGTTTTCCGGCACAGGGAATCAGGCGGCCCCTGGTGGCCCGACAATTTCCTCGCCTGCCTTGACCGCGGCAACAGGCTCCTCGAACGTTATTTCCCGGGCGAAGGCAGCTTCGGCGTCCTGGCCACTGGCAATCCGGCCGATCTCGTCCTGTGGGACTATGACCCACCTACTCCCCTCGACGCGGCCAACATCGCAGGCCACATGGCCTTCGGCATGAGCTCGCGCTCCGTGCGCAGCGTCGCCGTTGCGGGTAAAATTCGAATCAAGGACAGGAAGCCCCTGTTCGCTATGGAAAAAATCCAGGCTGTGGCGCGCATCCAGGCTCGCCGTCTCTGGAACAAAATGGAAGGAAGGTGACTATGAAAAGCACAGCGATTCTCGCAATGGCGAAGGAGTACAGGGATTACACGGCTCGAAATTTGAGCGAAATAGTAAAGGTACCGGGCTTCAGCACGACGGAAAAGGACCGCGTCCTCCTCCTCAAGAAGCTTTGCGCGGAAGCGGGCATGGAAGACCTGCATATCGACGGCCTCGGCTCACTCCTCGGGCGCGTCGGGAAGGGCAAGAAGAAACTCGTATTCGATGCCCACATCGACACGGTCGGCGTCGGCGATCCCGCCCAGTGGAAGACTCCTCCCCACTCGGGGCTGATCAAGGACGGCCTCGTCTACGGCCGAGGCTCGACGGACCAGCTGGGCGGCGCGGCCTCGATGATCACCGCAGCGCGCATCCTCAAGGAATTGGCCTATGATGGCGACTTCACGGTCTGGTTCGCCTTCACGGTCCTTGAAGAGGACTGCGACGGGCTCTGCTGGAAATACCTCATCGAGGAGGAGAAATTCGTCCCCGACTTTGTCGTATCCACCGAACCCACCTCCTGCCGGCTCTACCGCGGCCATCGCGGACGCATGGAGATCCAGATCGACATCAGAGGGATCTCCTGCCACGGCTCGGCGCCCGAACGCGGCGATTCCGCGGCATACAAGGCAGCGCGCGCCGCCCTCGCCATAGAAAAGCTCAATACCGAGCTCAAGCCCGATGACGACGAGTTCCTCGGCAAGGGCACCATCACTGTGTCGCAGATCAAGGTACAGGGGCCGAGCCAGTGCGCCGTGCCCGACCAGGCGATGCTCTACTGCGACCGCCGCCTCACCTGGGGAGAAAACGATGCGATCGCTATCGCTCAGGTGGAAAAAGCCCTGCGCGAAGCGGGCGTAAAAGACTTCATCGTGAAGATGCCCGAATATGCCCAACCCGCCTATACTGGCAAACTGTACAAGCAGGAGCTCTATTTCCCCACTTGGAAGATCAAAGCCGATCATCCCCTCGTCCGCGCAGGCGTGGAGGCATACGGTGATATCATGGGAAAGCCTCCTGTCGTCGACAAGTGGACCTTCTCCACAAACTGCGTCGCCATCTGCGGCCGCCACCAGATCCCCTGCATCGGCTTCGGCCCCGGCGATGAAAACCAAGCCCATGCCCCTAACGAGATAAACCGCATCGACGATCTCGAAATATGCTCCGCCTTCTACGCCGCCCTGCCAGGCAGGCTGGAGAAGCGCGCATGAGATGGCTTTACCACTGTCAGTCCTGCGGCAGGGTCTACGCCATTGAGCCAGGACGATACCTCTGCGATGTGTGCGGAGCAGGAAACAAGCCCGGCATGCCTCTTGAGGGCGTCCTCGAATGCATCTGGGAAAAGGAAGCGGGCGATCCGCCCTCCGGCATTCCCCTGCCCGTCGAATCCGAATTTTTTCCGCCCCTCCCCGTGGGCGACACGCCGCTGTGGCAACCTTCCAGGCTCCGCGAAGCCCTCGGGGCACCCAACCTCTACCTGAAAGATGACACCTGCAACCCTTCAGGCTCTTACAAGGACAGGGCGAGCTGGCTCGTGGCGGCTTTCGCGTGCAAGTACGGGCTGAATGAAATTGCCCTCGCTTCAACGGGCAATGCCGCCTCGAGCATGGCCTGCGTGGGAGCGGCCGCCGGCCTCAAAATCACCGTTTTTCTGCCTGCCTCCGCGCCGGCGGCCAAACGCGTGCAGGTTCTCCAGTACGGAGCTGAGCTGCGCGAAGTGCAGGGTAATTACGACCAAGCCTTCGACGAATCCCTGGCCTATTCAAAAGCCACGGGCGTCCTCTCGCGGAACACTGCCTACAACCCCCTTACCATCGAAGGCAAGAAGACGGCGAGCTTTGAAATCGCAAGAGATTTGGGGAATGCTCCCGACCACGTCTTCGTGCCCACGGGCGACGGGGTAATCCTGGCGGGCCTCATCAAGGGCTTCGAAGACCTTCTGAAGCTTGGGCTGACGATAAAAATGCCCACATTCTGGGCTGCCCAGGCAGAAGGATCGAGCGCCATCGCACGCGCCATCGCCTCAGGGCGCTTCGAGGAGCGTCCCTCCGACACGATAGCTGACTCCATCTCCGTCGATGTGCCGCGCAATGGCAGCTTCGTCCTTGCCAAATTAAGGAAGTATGGCGGCAAGGGCGTAACCGTCACCGACGAGGAAATCCTCGCCGCCCAGCGCCGACTCTCGTCCATGTCCGGCCTCTTCGCTGAACCATCGAGCGCCTGCGCCTTCGCCTGCTACATGAAGGTTCAACCGACGATCCCCCGCGAGGAATCCGTCGTCCTGATGCTCACCGGTTCAGGCCTCAAGGACATAAGGAACGCGGCCAAGGCGGTCAACGCAAGGCTTTAGGATTTCTCTGCGCGCGCGTAGATGGCCTCTAGTTCTCCTCTCGGCAGAACTTTTGTGATCGCGAAGGCTATGACAAGTATCCCCACGATATCGATCGCCAGCCGCGAAAGGGCGAAACGAAGTCCCAAGGCCGAAATTTCGAAAAGCAGCATCGGAATCTTCGTCGTCGACCATGCACCCAAGAAGATGAGGATATTCGTAAAGCTGGCTCCCTTCTTCATGAGAACGGCCGCGACAGGAAAGGCGCCATAGAGGGGACCAGCGGCGAAGGATCCAAGAAGGAAGGCCAGAACGCCGCCCTTCAGTCCTGAGCCCGGACCCATGAAGCGCATCATCTGCTCGCGAGGCACCCACACGTCGAGGAGTCCCAGGAGGACGAAGATCGGGGGAATCACCAGGAGCATGGTTTTGGCCTGGAAGACGATCATCGAGAGCGATTCCTCGCGATAGGTCGGAAAGAACGCGATAAAGGCGGCAAAGGCCGAGGCAGCTATCAGGAAACCTCCATACCGTTTGATCATGGCTTTCATAAGCCCACCACCCAGCCGACGAAGATCGCGGCGATCAGGGAGAAAATAAAGGCAAAACCGTTCCTCAGAAGCGTGGCGCGCTTCCCGAAATACTTCATTTCAAGAGGCAGGGTGACACCGCCCACCATCATGAGGCTGGAGACGAAGGCGGCGATCTGCGTGGCGCCTGCGCCGCTGTTGAGAAGAGCGGCCGCTGCCGGAAAGGCCACGAATCCAGGTATCAGCGTAATCGAGCCAACCAGGGCCGCGATTAGGACACCCCAGGGACCGCTTCCTTCTCCGAGGTATCGCGCTATCGTCGCAGTATCGAGAATGGCCAGGGTCACTGCCACAAGGATGAGGACGACGAGTAACTGGGGTAGGATGGCTTCGAATGCTTTCAGTGCTTTTTTCAGCGCCATGAGCGTCTTTTTTCTGCCCTTGAGGAGCGAGGCGCTCAGCCCCAGACCGGCTATTGCATAGAGTATGATCGTATCCATCAACTATCTCCTAATGGTTGCACTCGTGGCCCGCCTCGCCATGACCCGCGCAGCCAAGGCCTGAATCGGCGAGCGTGCCCCTGGCGAAGGCTTCCGCCGCCGCCCTGGCAGATCCCGACGCCCCCCGCACCACGCGTATGCCCTGCGAACCGAGGACGCGCACGGCGCCCTCGCCCATATTCCCCGCCACGAGGTGGGTTACGCCCGAACGGGCAAGCACGGCGGCCACTCCCGACTTGCAGCCGCAGCCTTCAAGAGAAGGGATAGCTTGCTCCTCGACGAGCGCCTCGCCTTCCACGCGGAATATCAGGAATTCCTTGCAGTGGCCGAAATGCTCATCCACGATTCCGTCCCTCGATGGTACCGCTATTTTCATCATAGTCTCTCCTTTTTCCTTTATGGCAACTTCGCCCCCTTCTATTCTGAGGGCTTTACCGTTCAATATCGCATTGGCGACTTTGTGCCGCGCCGTCTCGACGATGCGGCCGAAAGTCTGGCGCGACACGCCCATGGAACGGGCTGCCGCCTCCTGATAGAGGCCTTCCAGGTCGGCGAGGCGCAGGGCTTCGGCTTCGTCCAGACCCAGAACGACCTCTTCGAGAAGGCTTGCAGGGATGCCCGCGGGTTTCATCACCCGGGCAATTATTGGCGCGCCGAGGAGGCGCTCACTGATTGGTCGTGGCATTTTCCCTCCTGCGAAACCTCATGATTCGCGAGCATCCGCGGATTTCGAAATCAGGCTCGAAATAGCCAATTCCATTTCGACGGTCATCCGATCAGCCTCTTTTCGCACCGACTCAGGCAACGCGCTCCAGCGCA
>PGXP01000084.1 GCA_002839205.1 Spirochaetae bacterium HGW-Spirochaetae-9 | reverse complement strand
TCGGAGCGATCGCGCTGAAAACCTCCGGTATCGGTGCGAGTTCAGGCCTCTTTTTCTCCTTGCGTTTGCTGAAAAGTACCTGAAAAACGAGAAGCATCAGAATTATCGAGATCAGCGCGGCGAAAACCGTACCAATGCCCGCAAACATGATCATCCATTTATTGAGCATTCACACCCCCCCCATCAGACGGGCATGTTCCCGTGCTTGCGCGCGGGAAGGGTCTGCCGTTTGCCGAGGAGCATGGTGAGGGCCGAGCATAGCCTGGCTCTCGTCTGGGATGGATCGATGATGTCGTCGACATAGCCTCGCACAGCCGCCTTGTAGGGATTGGCGAAGTTATGTTTGTATTCGGCGATCTTGTCTTTCCTGGCCAAGGCCGGGTCGGCGGATTCCTCGATCTCCTTCTTGAAGATGATGTTGGCTGCTCCATCCGGCCCCATGACGGCTATTTCGGCTGTAGGCCAGGCGAGAACCTGGTCGGCGCCGAGATGGCGCGAGCACATCGCGATATAGGCGCCGCCGTAGGCTTTGCGCAGGATGACGGTGAGCTTGGGCACGGTTGCCTCGGAGTAGGCATACAGGAGTTTGGCTCCGTGCCTGATGACGCCGCCGTGTTCCTGGCCGACGCCGGGAAGGTAGCCTGCCGTGTCAGTGAAGGTGACGAGGGGAATGTTGAAGGAGTCGCAGAAACGGATAAAGCGCGAGGCCTTGTCCGACGCATTGATGTCGAGAACGCCTGCCATGACAGCTGGCTGGTTGGCAATGATGCCAATGGAACGCCCGGCGAGCCTGGCAAAGCAGGTGACGATATTCTTCGCGTAGTCGGGCTGCACTTCAAGGTAATCGCCCAGGTCGACGACGCGTTCGATGACCCTTCTGATGTCGTAGGGTTTGTTGGGCGAGTCGGGCATGAGTCCGGCGAGTTCGGCGTCAGCCCTGAAGGGATCGTCGCCGTTCTTCGCAAGAGGCACGTCCTCAATATTGTTCTGGGGCAGGAAGGAGAGAAGTTTGCGTATACCCGCGATGGTCGATTCCTCGTCCGTAAAGCGGAACTGGGCTACGCCCGACACTTCCGTGTGAACGCGGGCGCCGCCGAGGTCCTCGGCCGAAACATCCTCGCCGGTGACAGCCTTGATGACCTGGGGTCCCGTGATGAACATGTTCGAAGAGCCTTCGGTCATGAAGACGAAATCCGTGAGCGCGGGCGAATAGACGGCGCCACCGGCGCAAGGGCCCATGATGACAGATATCTGGGGCACGACGCCCGATGCCAAGGTGTTTCTATAGAAGATATCGCCATAGCCCGAGAGGGCATCGACTCCTTCCTGGATCCTGGCCCCGCCGGAATCGTTGATGCCTATGCAGGGGCAGCCGACCCTGACGGCCATATCCATAGCTTTGCAGATCTTGGCCGCATGCATCTCGCCGAGCGATCCACCGATGACGGTGAAGTCCTGGGCAAAAAGATAGACGGTGCGTCCATTCACCGTGCCATAGCCGATGACGACGCCCTCTCCCGGGGCTTCCACGTCCGCCATGCCCAGATCGGTACAGCGGTGCTCGACGAAGGCATCCAGTTCGACGAAGGATCCTGCGTCCACAAGGGCTTCGATCCTTTCCCTGGCTGTCTTCTTGCCTTTCGCGTGCTGTGCGGCAATGCGCTTGGGGCCACCGCCCGCAAGCACCTTGGCTCGCCGCTCTTCAAGCTCTTTCAGCTTTTCGTCCATATGCGCCGACCATCCTTGAATTTTACAGTTTTCCGAGTATAAACCCGAAATAAAAAAATATCTATACCTCTAAATATTACTGCTATATATAATTATAATTATATATATAATATTATAATTTAACTATACTCTATATACTGCTACTCTTATTTTCGCTCGCAGAGTTCGATCAGCACGCCGCCCGTCGCCTTGGGATGAAGAAAGGCTATCCTGGCTCCACCTGCTCCATATCTCGGCGTCTCGTCGATGAGGCGCAGTCCCTTCGCCTTCAATTCTGCGAGAGAAGCGTCGATGTCCGCTACCCTGAAAGCAATGTGCTGAATGCCCTGCCCTTTCGCAGCGATGAACTTGGAGATGGGACCTTCGGCGTCCAGGGACTCGAGGAGTTCCACTTCGGACTCTCCCACCGGGAGGAAGGCGGTGCGCACCTTCTGTTCCTTCACTTCTTCAGTGCCGTGGAGGGGCAGACCGAGCACTCCTTCCCAAAAAGGCAGGGCTTCGTCGATCTTCTCCACCGCTATGCCGATATGATCCAGTTTCTCGAGTTTCATCGTCGTTCTCCTTTCATGAGGGCTGTAAACAATTCCCTTGAGGCTGTATAGATGTCGATGTCCCTATTCCGGACATCGCGGGCGAGACTTTCCAGATGGATGTCTCCGTCCTGGTCGGAAAAAGCATCCATCACCTGCCAGCTCACAAGGTCCTTCAGCTGTGATTTTATGGAAGCATGGCGCCGGGCCTTGAGTTCGCCTGTTGCCTTGATGGCCTCAAAACGGCCGAGGATGGAAGCGCAGAGCTCGGGAACCCCCTCCCCCGTCTCGGCTACCGTCTTGAGGACGGGCGGCAGAGCGAAAGGATCGGCTTTTGCGGGCAGGGTTTCGGGGCGCAGGTCCATCTGTCCATGATGAAGCAGTTCGGCACTTCGCGAAGCGAGGGTATCGGGTCCTGCGGCCACGCTTCGGCCGCGCTGCAGCATGGCCTGGGTTTCGAGCATGGCCCGTATCTCGCGCACAACCCTGTCGGCACCGTCCCTGTCGGACTTGTTGACGACAAAGATGTCGCCGATCTCCATGATGCCAGCCTTTATCACCTGGATGTCGTCGCCGAGGCCGGGCACGGAGACGAGGACGACAGTATCGGCTACCTTGACGATGTCCACTTCCGACTGGCCCACGCCCACCGTCTCAATGATGACGATGTCGTAGCCGGCCGCCTCAAGCACCTGGGCTGCAAAGGCTGTGGCCTTGGAGAGGCCGCCCAGGCGGCCGCGCGAGGCCAGGCTGCGTATAAAGACGCCGGGATCCGTCGCGTGACCTTGCATCCTCAGGCGGTCGCCCAGGATGGCTCCACCCGAGAAGGGACTGGAAGGATCGACGGCGATGACGCCGACACGCTTGCCTTCAGCCCGGAACCGGCCGATGAGCTTGTCGGTGAGAGTGGATTTTCCCGAGCCCGGCGGCCCTGTTATGCCTATCACATGGGCGTAGCCAGCCCTCTCCTTGAGGGTGGCGAGGCTGCCGAAGGCAGCCCTGTCGCCATCCTCGAGGAGGCTGATGAGCCTGGCGACGGCGCGCAGGTCGCCATCGAGGCAGCGCCGGGCGAGTGTGTCGATCATGAAATAGCTCTATGCCCGCTTGAGGTGGTTCTTGATGAAATCCACGGTCACCGAGGTAGGCGTTCCCGGGCCGAAGACTTCCGCAATGCCCTTGGATTTGAGGAAGGGTATATCCTCCTCGGGGATGACGCCGCCGCCGAAGACAAGTATGTCGTCGGCTCCCTTCTCTTTCAGAAGCTCTACCACACGAGGAAAGAGATGGTTGTGGGCACCCGAGAGAATGGAGAGAGCGACAACATCGGCATCTTCCTGGAGGGCAGCCTGGACTATCTGCTCGGGCGTCTGGCGCAAGCCTGTGTAGATAACTTCCATGCCCGCGTCGCGCAGGGCACGGGCTATAACCTTGGCACCTCTGTCATGGCCATCGAGGCCTGGTTTCGCGACGATAACGCGTATTTTACGTTCCATGCTTGCACTCCCTTCTAGAACATGACGCTGGGGCGATATTCGCCGAAGACGCCGCGCATCACATCGCAAATCTCGCCCAGGGTAGCGTAGGTTTTCACCGCGGCGAGGATATAGGGCATGAGATTGTCGCTTCCTTCGGCCGCCTTTTTCAAGGCGACAAGAGTCGCTGCCGTGGCCGCGCTGTCGCGTCGAGCCTTCAGCGCCTTGATCTTGGCTACCTGGTTCTGGCCGACGATCGGATCCACGCGCAGGAGACCCTTGGGGGGATCTTCCTTCACCTGGAACTTGTTCAGCCCGACGACGATGCGCTCGTTCTTCTCGACATCCATCTGCCAGGCATAGGCCGAATCCTGAATTTCCTGCTGGATGTAGCCCTGCTCGATAGCCTTCACCGCCCCGCCCAGATCGTCGATACGTTTGATGTAGGCAAGAGCCCCCTCTTCAATCGAGTTGGTGAGGCTTTCCACATAGTAGGAACCGGCGAGGGGGTCGGGGGTCTCGGCCACGCCCGATTCATAGGCCAGAACCTGCTGTGTCCTGAGGGCTATGCGGACGGAGGCTTCGGTCGGCAGGGCGAGGGCTTCGTCCTTCGAGTTGGTATGGAGGGACTGTGTGCCGCCCAGTACGGCAGCCAATGCCTGGATCGTGACGCGCACGACGTTGTTCTCTGGCTGCTGGGCCGTGAGGGTCGAGCCCGCTGTCTGCGTATGGAAGCGGAGCATGAGGCTCTTGGGATTTGTAGCCTTGAAGCGATCCTTCATTATTTTGGCCCAGACACGCCGGGCGGCGCGGAACTTGGCCACTTCCTCGAAGAGGTCGTTGTGGGCGTTGAAGAAGAAGGAAAGGCGCGGCGCAAACTCATCGACGTCGAGGCCTGCCGCCACGGCCGCATCGACATAGGCGATGCCGTCCGCCAGGGTGAAGGCCACTTCCTGGATCGCCGTGGATCCCGCTTCTCTGATGTGGTAGCCCGAGATGGAGATAGTGTTCCAGTTGGGCACGTTTTTGGAACAGTAGGCGAAAATGTCGGTGATAAGCCTCATGGACGGCGCGGGCGGGAAAATATAGGTGCCGCGCGCCACGTATTCCTTGAGAATGTCGTTCTGGATGGTGCCGTCGAGCTTGTCGGCCGACACGCCTTGCTTTTCGGCCACCGCGATGTACATGGCGAGGAGCACCGAAGCCGGGGCGTTGATCGTCATGCTCGTGGAAACCTTGTCCAGAGGAATGCCGCCAAAGAGTGTTTCCATGTCCTCGAGGGAATCGATCGCCACGCCCACCTTCCCCACTTCGCCGGCCGACAGGGGATGGTCCGAATCGTAGCCGATCTGCGTGGGCAGGTCGAAGGCGACCGACAGGCCTGTCTGGCCCTGGGCCAGCAGGAACTTGTAGCGGGCGTTAGACTCCTCGGCCGAGGCGAAACCAGCGTACTGACGCATGGTCCAGAAGCGGCCGCGGTACATGGTCGACTGGACGCCTCGAGTGTAGGGGTATTCTCCGGGCAGACCGACGGTTGCTAGCCTGTTTTCCTCGCCGGCATCCAGCTGAGTGTACAGCCGATTGATGGGGGCGTTGGAACCCGTGACGAACTTTGCCTTCCTCTCGGGGAACTTGGCTGATGTCTTCTCCACCTTGGCGTTCCAGTTCTGGAGCGCCTTGTCGAGTTTTTCTTTATCGCTCATTTCTGCGACTCCTTATCGAATCACCGAGCTGGGGATTCCCGAATCCGCCGCCAGCTGCAAGCCAACGTCCAGCGCCTTGAGGTTCAGCTCGTCGGTACCCTTGGGCACCCTGGCCTGTACGGCCTTGCGCAGCACCTCGCGAGTGGCTACGCCGGACAGGCCGCCCAGCACTCCCAGGGCTACCATATTGGCGACGACTTTCTTCCCCACCCTCTCGCTGGCCGAAGCCAGAATGGGAAGGGCGACTGTCCTCGCCTTGATGGCCGGGTCGAGTGTCACCGTCGTGTCGGTTATTATCAGGCCCTTCGTCATTGAGGGTCCGTACGTTTTGTACGCATCGTTGGTCAGCGCCAGAAGGTAGTCGGGATCGGTGGCCTTCGGATAGTCAATTTCCTCGTCGGAAATGACGACTTCAGCCTTGCTCGATCCACCCCGTGCCTCAGGCCCGTAACTCTGTGTCTGGACCGCGTTCTTTCCGTCAAAAATTGCCGCTTCGGCGAGCGTGATGCCCGCGAGCAGAAGGCCCTGGCCTCCGGAGCCGCTCAGTCTGAATTCAACTCGCATCCCCGGTTCCCTCCCTTGTAGTCGTTGTAGGTTCTCTGTACTTTCGCCGTCATCTCGCCGTAGCTGGCCGTGTATTCAGGCCTGTCGTGCCTGAAAAGCTCGCCGATCAGATGCTTGCCTTCCAGTTTCTCGGGCGGGAGCGCTGCAGCCGCCTTCACGTTTACGGTTCTGTCCTTTATCCAGTTGAGCACTTCCACGGCACCGCCCAGCTTGTTCTTTCTGCCGAAATACGTAGGGCACTGGGTGAGCGCCTCCACCACGGAAAAGCCCTTGTTCATCAGGGCTTTTTCGATAAGATCCTGCAGGAGGGTCACATGGTAGCTCGAGGCGCGGGCGACATAGGAAGCGCCGGCAGCCTCGGCCAGCTTGCATACGTCGAACTCGTATTCCACATTGCCGTAGGGAGCCGTCGTACCCAGCATGCCGTGGGGCGTCGTCGGGGAATACTGTCCCGATGTCATGCCATAGATGTTATTGTTCATGATGATGGTGGTGATATCGATGTTGCGGCGTGCTGCGTGGATAAAGTGGTTGCCGCCTATAGCCGTGCAGTCGCCATCGCCCGTCATTACGATAACCTTGAGCTTGGGGCTGGAATGCTTTATGCCCGTCGCGAAGGCAAGGGCACGGCCGTGGGCCGTATGCAGCGTGTCGAAATCGAGATAGCCGACGGCGCGGCTGGAACAGCCGATGCCTGAAACCAGGATGATATTGTTCTTGTCGAGCCCCAGCTTGTCGATAGCCCTCACAAGGGCGCCAGTCACCGTCCCGTGGCCGCAGCCAGGGCACCATATATGGGGAAGCCTTTCCTTGCGGAAATAGTCGAGTAGTTCAGGCATCGAAAGCCTCCTTGAGCGCCGCATACACTTCATCGGGGTGGAAGAGGTCGCCGTTCACCTTGCCGAGCTTGATCACATCGGCCTTGCCATGGATGACACGTTCCACCTCGAGGGCAACCTGACCGAGATTCATCTCGGGAACAATGATCTTCCTGGCATTGGAAGTGAGCCTTCGTATGGCTTCGTCGGGGAAGGGCCACAGGGTCTTGAGCCTGAGCATTC
>PGXP01000083.1 GCA_002839205.1 Spirochaetae bacterium HGW-Spirochaetae-9 | reverse complement strand
ACATCGTCGTCAATCTCGACAAGAAATGCAGGATGCAGCAGGTAGGGGAAGGCTGGTTCAAAAGCCTGGCCGATGTGCCAACCCAGGCTGTCTCTATGAGCGTCAGGCAGATAATGAAATCGGCTATGCTCGTCTGCTCGGTGCCCGACGAGCGAAAAGCCGCGGCCGTCGAGATGGCGCTCAACGCAGCCATCTCGCCCGAGGCGCCATGTTCCATACTCCGCAGCCATCCCGACTGCCATCTCATGCTCGACGTGGCATCGGCCAGCCTTATCCTGAAAAAGCGTCAATGATGATGAATGCACTGCGTGGAATCGATCCTGCGTCGGGCAGGATGCTGGAGATCAGGCTTCAGAATGGAACTATAGAAGCCATCGACGAAATCGGCCCTAACGCGGGGTCCGGGCCATCCAGAGGTCAGGAACAGGGCCTCCCCTACCTCAGCCATGGCTTCTTCGATATACAGGTCAATGGCTACAACGGCAGCGACTACAGCGCGGAGGACCTGGATGCCGGCCACATCCAGCGCATCATGCAGAGCCTCGCCGCCGCCGGCACCACCCAGCACTTGGCGACCATCGTCACCCGTCCCCGTGGGCGTATCGTCGAGAACCTGCGGATAATCGCCAGGTCGCGCAGGGAATCGCAGAGGATTCAAGCGGCCATATCAGGCATCCATCTCGAAGGGCCCTTTATATCGGCCGAGGAAGGTCCCCGCGGCGCCCATGATCTCGCAAGCATACGGGATCCCGACTTCGATGAATTCCTCGAGTGGCAGGAGGCTGCCGAAGGCCTCATCCGCATCGTCACCCTCGCCCCCGAAAAAAAAGGCGCCCTGGAATTTATCCAAAAATTGACGGCCGCAGGCGTAATCGCCGCCATAGGCCATACGGCTGCTCCCTCGGAGCTCATTTCGGAAGCCGTCGCGGCAGGCTGCAGGCTCTCGACACATCTGGGAAACGGCAGCCATGCGACCCTGCCCAGGCTCAGGAATTATGTCTGGGAACAGTTGGCCGCCGACAGCCTGTACGCGAGCATCATTTCAGACAGCTTTCACCTTCCCCCCGCTGTCGTAAAGACAATAGCGCGGGCCAAGGGCATGGATCGGCTCATCCTCGTCAGCGACGTTTCCCAGCCGGGTGGTTACAAGCCTGGCCTGTACAGGTGGGGCGCTCTCGAAGTCAGGGTGTTCGACGACGGCCATGTCGGGCTTTCGGGCAGCAGTTTCCTGGCAGGGGCCGGCCATCTCCTCGATTGGGATATACCGCATTTCATGCGCTTTACGGGCGCCAGCCTGAGCGAGACGATCCGCCTCTGCACCAGGAATCCTGCCGGGTTTATTCCCGCTTCCGGTCTGTCAGGGATTCTGCGGGTGGGCGAGAACGCGAATATTGTCCTTTTCCGCTATGGCGAGGACGACGAAAGGCTGAGGATAGCCTCCACCTTCATTGAGGGAGAAGAAGTCTTCAAATCGTCCCAACCTTGAACGATTTCTTGAAGTGATTGCGCCTGAATCGCTCCAGCCAGACGATGGCCGTGGCGAAAAAGAGGCGCGGCACCATGAGCCAGAACACGCTCAACCCTATGCCTGAATAGAGGATGGTATCCTCCAGCAAGGAATGCGAAATGGCCGCGTGATGGTTGAAAAGGTCGCCATCCTGCTTTTTCATCTTCCCGGTTTCGTATTCCGACTTGATGATCCCCGCTCCATAGGAATATCCGACGATATTGACGACGATCCACAGAAAACTGGCTTCCGCGGGCAATCCGAATATGCGCATGAAAGGCGCGAGCAGCCTGGAAAGAAGATCGATCACCTTGAATTCATCGAAGAGGCTCTGCAGGAGCATGATGCAGATGACATACACGACGATCTTCGCTACCAAAGCGAGGGTCGATACCGCCCAGTTTTCCAACATCGCGAGGAAGACGAGCTTTTCAGTGTCGATGCCCAGGGCGAATACCGATCCAGCCATGGATCGAGGCAAAAGAAGGTTGAGGACGAAGGCGCCGAGTATGGCGGTGCCGACGCGAAGCAATACCATCTTCAGGGCTGAGGAGCCTGCGGATTTCATCACCGCCGTCTCGGCTATGAGGTTGTGGGCGGTGAGGCTCATCAAGGCGAGGATGGTCGCATCCCTCACCGTGAGCGAAAGCGAACCCATCACTGCAATGGCCGAGTAGTTGTTGAGGAAGGCTCCCGAGATGAAGACGAGGGCGGCTTCGCCTGGCAGGCCAATAAGGCGCATCAAAGGAGATAAGAATTTTGCGATCACCTGGAGAAGGCCGCTCCAGCCGAGAAGAGCGACGGCCAGACTTGTGGGTACCATGATCTTCAGGAGAAAAAGTATCGTTGAAACGGATTTCCGCCCGCCCTTCGCCGCTGCTTCGGCGATTCGATGCTTCAGTGTTTTTTCTGTCACCGTTCAACGCCTCCCCGCGGACAGCCATGCCATTTTCGCGGCAAAGACCCCGTCGGCCTCCAGTTCCTCGAGCCGGGGCTTCATTCTGTACAGCCAGTTCGTGTCACTCAGGGTACCCGGCACATTGATCCGCTCGTCGGCCGGATTCGCCTCGCGGTACAGCGCGCTCGCGGCCAGCAGGTCCTGCAGAGGGTAGATCACGCAGCGCGAGCGCGCTGTCGCGAATGCCTTCATCAGAAAGAGGGCGGCATCGGGATCGAGGGCTGCCGGCGCCTCCTGCGGCACATCTTGCGGCAGGTCCAGCGGCGGCGTGCCATCCGGCAGAGCCTTGGCGTTCGCCTGCCTGGCGAGTGCCCAGAGAGCCGGCCCGTCCGCCTCCTCCTCCCACCACTGGCGAAGATTCGTGGAATCGTGGACCGACATGCAGGCTATAGAATCTTCAGGGTAATGATCGAGGGGCACATAGGGAGAGCCTGCCTTGTCCCAGTTCCTATGCCAGCGAAGCACGCGCAGGCCAGGGATGCCCAGTTCGCCCAATACTGCAGGCACGCAAGGAGGAACAGCCCCCAAATCCTCGGCACAGGCCTGCATCTCGACACTGGCCGCCAACACTTTGAGGATTTTTCGTCCCGTTTTCTCCCAGAGGGCCATGGACTCGCCTTTTCTGCCTGTAATCAGGGCTTCCAGCCTCGATTTTTCATGGTCCGAAAGACTGCCCCAGGCCTGCGTTCCCTTGTACTCCCAGGTGGCTACAAACTGGCCAGGTCCAATTTCCTGCAGGGTCCGGTTCCTCCACCAGGAACTGAATATGTCGATGCAGCGATGTGCTGCCGCTTCAGTGCCGCCTTCATGGCCCGAAGTCTCGAGGCTCGATCTGACTGCCGCCGATATATCTTTGCCGCCGCTGATCTCCGGGGCGAAGAGGTAGAGGGCTTCGCCATCGATGCGCGTCAAGAGCCTTTCAATGAGCGTCGCGCACAGCTGCCAGGGCAGGCTGGACACGGCATCTTCGACCGCTCCCTGCGGTAGGTGGGGCTGCGAAAGCCAGCGGATTCTGCCTGCGTCGAAACCCAGAGCGTCCAGGTCGGGATAGGAGAGCGGGAATTCCGGCATGAAATAGCCCAGGAAGCCGTCGTTCTCGCGCTTGTCGATAGCCCATATCCTGAAGAATCCAAGCACATGGTCGATCCTGTACATCGTGTAGAACTGGTCGGCACAGGCAAGTCTTTCCTTCCAGAACGCGAATCCGTCCTTTTCGATGGCATCCCAGCGGTAGAGGGGAAAGCCCCAGTTCTGTCCAAGGTGAGAATACATGTCGGGAGGGGCTCCAGCCGACTTTTCAGTATCGAAGAGATCCCGGCGGAACCATACGTCCGCCGAATCGGCGTTCATGAGGATGGGGATATCGCCCATGATATCCACGCCCAAGGCGCGGGATTCGGCACAGGCCGAGGCGAACTGCTCGGCTGCGCGCATCTGGATCCAAGCCCTGAAACGCGTGCCGGAGGCGAATTCCCTGCTGCCCCATAGTTTTTCCACGAGAGTCTCATCGGCGTTGCCATACTCCGGCCATTCCCACCAGGCTCTGCCATCGAAGCGACGCTTGAGCTCCACGAAGCATGAATAGGCTTTTACCCAGGCATTTTTCTCGGCCCAGGCCTCGATGGCCCCGACGAGTTTCCTGCCCGCCTTGCCCGCAGAAACGATAGCCCACAAATCTTCCAGAATACCGAGCTTGGCTTCGAGTATCCTTGAATAGGGCACCTTTGCCGACCTGGAAAATTCCGCAGCCAGCGTCTCGGCTTTCATGACGCTTGAGGTCCCCGCCGTGGCCTTCGCCTCCGGCATGTCGCCTATCCTCAGATAGACAGGATTCAGGGCAAAGGCCGAGAGGGCGCTGTAGGGCGATGTCTGCAAGCCCGTATCGTTCACCGGCAGAAGCTGGACGATTTCCATGTTCCAGGACCTGGCGAGGCCTGCAAGCCTGGCCAGGTCAGGGAATTCGCCGCAGGGGCCTTGGCCTGTCCTGATGGAAAGAAGGGGGATGGCGAGCCCCGTCGTCCGCTTCCCGATGTTGATGAAATTCATGCCCTATCTCCAGAGCGCCCTGATGGACGCCTTCAATGAATCAGCCTGAGCCCATTCGGGCTTGACGCCTGCCCGTGCGGCGGGTTTTGACTCGCCATCGTCGCCATCATCCCGACGTACTTCGGCAGGTCCCAGCACGGCAGAGAAGCCCAGGGCCTTCGCGGCCCTCGCTCTCTTGGCCATCTGCCGCACAGGCCGAACCTCCCCTGCAAGGGAAAGTTCGCCGGCGAGGGCGGCTTCCTTGGGCAGAGCCTGCCCCGTTCTGGCCGAGTAGAGGGCAGCGGCGAGGGCGAGGTCTATTCCCGGTTCGGAAAGGCGCACGCCTCCCGCCACATTGATATAGATATCCTGATCCGACAGCTTCAGTCCCGTCTGTTTTTCGATGACAGCGGCGATGCGCGCAACCCTCGAAGCGTCGATCCTGTCCGAATAGACGCGGGTTATTCCGGCCTTGGCCGGCACCGTGAGGGCCTGTATCTCGACGAGCAGCACGCGCGATCCTTCGTGGACTATGGATACGGCTACGCCCGGAGGCAGCTCTCCCGTCCTTCGGATGAGAAGGATGCCTGAAGGATCCGAGAGCTCGACCAGACCACCAGAGCCCATCCTGTACAGGCCCAGCTCGTCCGTCGAACCATAACGGTTTTTGGATGCCCGCAGGGCGCGCAGATCACCCTCGGCCTGCTCGAAGGCGAGAACCGCGTCGACAATGTGCTCGGCAGCCTTGGGTCCCGCGATAAGGCCGTCCTTTGTCACGTGGGCCACGAAGACAATGATGGAATCATGGGTTTTAGCCCATTCCGTCATCTCCATGGTGCAGTATTTAATCTGGTTGGCGGTACCCGGCACGGCACCCGCATCAGGCGAATAGACAGTCTGAATCGAATCGATCACGGTAAGAACCGGGCGCACAGCCTCCAGCACCGACATTATCCTGTCGAGGTCCGAGGCACAGAACACCTCCAGGTTGTCCTTGAGGGCACCCAGACGGTCGGCACGCATCCGTATCTGGGCCGGAGACTCCTCTCCGGACACGTAAAGCACCCTCCCCTTCGACTTGAGCTTGGCGCAAACCTGAAGAAGGAGAGTGCTCTTTCCGATGCCTGGCTCACCTCCCAAAAGGATGGCCGAGCCCCTCATGAATCCTCCGCCCAGCACCCTGTCCAACTCGGTGCTTCCTGAGGGCAGGCGCGTGCCCGAGGCTGGATCGATGGCGCCTATGGGCAGGGAATAGGTTTCACCCTTGAGTTCAGCCCTCGCCGAACCTGCAGCGACATTCTGTTCCTTCAATGTGTTCCACTGACCGCATTCAGGGCATCGTCCGAGCCATTTGGGCTCAGCATGGCCGCAGTTCGAGCATCGATGCACGGTGGTTTGTCGCTTCATATCCATTCCATCGTATCCGAGACAAGGTATCGCTTCAATACCGGCTGCCGAAGATAGTCGTTTCCCTCCCGCAACGCCGCATTTTCTTGATTTTTCACTGTTTCTGCCTTTTAGGCTATTTCGCACCTGGCCTGTCGTTGGGCGATTCATGTTTTCCAGTTCAAGGCCGACATCGCCAGGAAAGCAATTAATATTTATTATTTTACCTTTTTGCGATTATGCGTTATCATTGGTGATATGGAGGATACCCGTGGATAAAAAAGCTATCGCATCGTTGAAGAAACTCACACAGAATGGACACGCGCTCGTCGACATCATGAACAAGTACCTGCTTATCCTGGATGAGACGATCGCGGCGGAGTCGGCGCCCCTGCCTGCAGCAAAAAAACCTGTGCTTAAAGCAGCAGTCAAAAAGGCCCCCGAAAAAAAACTCGCTGCAAAAAAAATTGCCGTGAAGAAAATCCCGGCGACGAAAGCCCCGGCAAAGAAAGTCCCGGCGACAAAAGCTCCCGCAGCGAAAGTTGTCGAAGCGCCAAAAGCTGCTGCGAAGAAACCCGCCGCAGTCGAGGCCCCGAAAGCTGTAAAGCGTGGGCGCCCCGCCAAACAGAAGAAATAGGCGATATCAGCTCAATCATTGCGGCCGTTGATCCTGCGCATTCGTTGTACATTCACTTTGGATCGACGGTCGGCAGTGAGCAGTCCATTCGTTTCATCTCCCACATCGTATAATTGTGTCAGGCAATACCCTGCGAAGACCCCCGAATTGACAATATCTTTCGTATAACGCTCAATCTTGTCTTCCACCGAACCCGCTTCGTCCGTCCTGTACCATCCAAATCCCCCGTATTCGCTCAACAGCCAGGGGGATTTTTTATTCTCGGCGGCTGTAGCGGCATCGCGGTTCAGAAAAACGGTCTTCGTCGCTGTCGCTATCCCCCTTCCGATATAGATACCCAGGGCTTTCCTGAGCGAAAATTCCCAGGTCAGCCGGGGATCACGCTTCTTAAGTTTTTCATATACCGATGCAGCCAGGTCGGCGCTTCCGAGATAGTGATGAAAATCCACGATGTCAGTATCGAAATGCTCCCAGCCCGAATTCTCTATGACGAGGCGGTCGGGATCCAAGCCTCTCGCAAGGGCGAGCATCCTCTCCATAAAACGTCG